>DASRIK010000350.1:0-3401 GCA_035650035.1 Burkholderiales bacterium
CTGCGCAGATCTTCGCAGCACTTTCGAGCATCGCATCCATCTGCCCCTGCACGGTCGAGCCGTGGTACGGTTGGTCGGGATCGATATGCGCCGACTCGACGAGGCCGTTCTCGTCGATCGCGAGCAGCCCGGACAGCAAAAGGAGATCGCCTGCCCGAATCGCCTGCGGTAAGCCGCGGAACGCCGGGAACACACCCGCATCGACGACTTCGCGTTTCGTTTTCGCGCCGCTCTTGAGTGCGATCGTGTTGATCTCGATCCGCGCGTTCGCAAGAAAGAAGCCTGGGGTGGCTGCGGGCACGAGCGTGGTCGCAGGTTTGCCATGCGGGAAGAACTCCGACCACATGTCATTGAACGAGCCGAAGTCGTCGGCATCGCGCATGTACACCTGGCACTTCACGACGTCGTCGAGTGACGAGCCGGCGGCTTTCAGCGCGGGGGCGATCTTTTCACGAATGATGTATTCCGCTTCCAGGCGAATCGGAAGGCCTTTCCACAGATGCTCTGCCGGCAGGCGCGCTTCTTTCGCGAGACCTTCCCCGAACTTGCCGTCCGCCATGCGTCCGGCGACGAAGACGTAATCGCCGGCCTCGAGCGCAAGGCTGTAACCGGAGCTCGGATGCACCTCCTGCTCCCTGGGCCGGATGTGCCGCGGCCGGAACTCGCCCTGTGGTGCGACACCAATCATGTGCACTTCGATTTCCTGCCGCGGTCGCAGGAACCCCTCGACAAGCGTCGACGTACTCGGCGCGATGTAATCCTTCATCATGGCCCGGCGCGCATCGTGATAGGCCTCGACCGCGCGACCCGACGTGTAGTTCTGGTCCAGGCGCACTGCGTTCTCCAGGTTTCCGCCACCCGCATGCATGACCGCAGCAAGATTGCGGAAGATCTGGTCGGCTTCACGCCTCAGCTTCGATGTATCCCAATGCGGCAGGCGCGCGCGCACGACATCGGAGGGCGCGCCGGTCGTGTAGTCGAAGAGACCGTTGTGGCCTGTCGCGAAAATCCACCGTCCCGCCCGCACGCCTGTCGCGTAACGCACGTTGCCGTTGATAACCTGCGGCAGTAACGGCTGCACGCCCGTTTCAGCAGTGCGAGCTCCCATCTCACGGATCCTTTCGGGGCGGGGCTTTCAAGGAAAGCGTTTCGCGGCCATTATACGGCTCGCTCAATCGTACAAATGCAGGAGAGGCCATGAAGCTCGTGATGGCACTTGTGCTCGCGCAGATTGCGTTCACCGCGTACAGCGCCGAAACGGCGCGTGATTACCCCATACGTCCGGTGCGCCTCATCAATCCGTTTCCGCCGGGGGGCAGTAGCGATCCATCATGCCGACTTCTCGCTGACGCGCTGACCCGTTCGTTGGGTCAGCAATTCGTCGTCGACAATCGCGGAGGAGGTAACGGCAACATCGGCACCGCGATCGCAGCCAAGGCGACACCCGACGGTTACGTGCTCGTTTTCGCGTCGGGTACAACGTTCACGATCAACCCGTTCATCTATAAATCGCTCGGCTTCGACCCCGGGAAAGATTTCGCACCTGTCATCAAGTTCGGTGCTGCACCGAACGTGCTCGTCGTACACCCGTCTCTCCCGGCGCGCACGCTCGCCGATTTCACGCAGTACGCAAGGAGCCGAACGGGTGAGCTGAACTACGCTTCCGCCGGAAATGGCAGCAGCATGCACCTTGCGGCCGAGTTGTATCAGAAGATGACGGGCACGAAGATGCTGCACGTGCCGTACGTTTCGCCTGGCGCCGCGACTGCGGACACGATGGCAAACCGCACGCAGCTCATATTTCATCTGGTGCCCGCGGTTGCGCAGCAGGTGCTCGCCGGTAACTTACGTGCGCTTGCCGTGCTCGCGCCCAGCCGGTCGAGCGTACTGCCCGACGTGCCGACCACCAGGGAAGCCGGCATGCCTGGTTTGGAATCGGGCACGTGGTATACGGTGCTTGCGCCCGCGGGAACCTCGCGGTCGATCATCGATAAGCTCAATCGTCAGATCAACGCGTCGCTCGACGATCCTTCGTTTCGAAGGCGCGTGCAGGAGATGGGTGTGACGCCAATGGGTGGCACACCCGAGGAAGTCACGAGCTATATCACGTCGGAGTCGGCGCGCTGGTCGGATGTGGTAAAAACCGCCGGCATCAGAATGGACTGATCGCAGGTGACTGCCGATGAGCGAGGCTACCGCGCGTTGCCTCATCTCCGGTAGCGCACCGCGTCGACCAGCAGCGCGAACGCCGCCGAGCGAGCATCGTCGCGGGCTCGTCGCCACCACGCTGTGATAGCCTACGCTCGCCACCATTCGGAGGAGCTCAGCATTGCCCACGACACAAGAACTCGTCACGCGCTTTCAGAAGATGCTCGACAATCTGCGCGCGAAGACGAACGCAACCCGCACCACCCTCCGGCTCGACAGCGACAAGCACGGCTGGTTCGTGAACGGCATCGTCGCCGAATCGCTCGGTCCGGGCGCGATGTCTCTCAAGAAGGAGACGGGCCTGCAGCAGCGCAGATCCGGCACCGCAACCTGGCTCGACCAGAATCGGCACATCCTCGTCCAGAACGACACGGCGAACGCCGTGCCGGAGCCCCCGAAGGAGCTCTTCACGGTTTACGGCACGAAGGCGCAGATGATGGCGCCCGTCGTGCGCGGCGACAAAATGGTGGGTTGGATCTCGGTGCACTACAACCCCTCCACGCGCGAGTGGTCGCGCGATGACGTGGCGGCGCTCGAAGCAGCCCTCGCCGAGACGCACAAGGTGATGGACGACATGTGAGCACCGTCGGGCTCATCGGTCTCGGCATCATGGGCTCGGCGATGGCCGAGCACCTTTCACTCGCTGGCTTCAAAATCGTCGGCTACGACATCGACCTGGATAAGCGCATGGTCGCCGACGTCGCCGTGCAGTGTCCCCGGGACGTTGCGGAGCGCACCGATGTGGTGCTGACGGTGCTTCCCAGCGCCGCCGCGCTCGCCGACGTGATCGCCGGAACGAACGGGCTCATCGCCGCGGGCAATGAAAACCTGCTCGTCGCCGACTGTGGCACGTTCGATCTCGAGGACAAGGAGGGTTGCCGGAAGACCCTCGAGGCCGCCCATATGCGCATGCTCGACTGCACCATCAGCGGCACCGGTGCGCAGGCGAGAGCGAAGGACGTCGTCGTGTATGCAAGCGGGGCAGAGGCGGAGTACCAGCGCTCGCTTCCGGTCTTCGAAGGCTTCGCGCGGGCCAGTCATTACGTCGGCCCCTTTGGCAACGGGAGCAAGCTGAAGTATGTCGCCAATCTGCTCGTTGCGATCCACACCGTCGCCGCCGCAGAAGCCATGGTCGTCGCGGAGCGCGCTGGACTCGACTTGCACGCCGTCTACGACCTTATCCGCACCGGCGC
>DASRIK010000351.1:0-2498 GCA_035650035.1 Burkholderiales bacterium
GCTCTACGTGCCGTTCTTCAAGAGCGTCGTGCTGCCGATGGGCGCGGCGACTTTCCTGTTACTCACGTATTTCGTGATCGTCGGCAGCAGCAACGCGGTCAACCTGACCGACGGGCTCGACGGGCTCGCGATCATGCCGACCGTGATGATCGGCAGCGCACTGGGCGTGTTCGCTTATGTCGCGGGCCATGCGGTTTTCGCGAAATATCTCGGCTTCCCGCACATACCTGGAGCGGGCGAGCTCGCGGTCATCTGTGGTGCGCTCGCCGGCGCCGGTCTCGCCTTCCTGTGGTTCAACGCCTACCCGGCGGAAGTATTCATGGGAGACGTCGGTGCGCTCGCGCTCGGCGCTGCCCTCGGCACGATGGCCGTGATCGTACGGCAGGAAATCGTGCTGTTCGTCATGGGCGGCGTCTTCGTCGTCGAAACGCTTTCCGTGATGCTGCAGGTCGCGTCTTTCAAGCTGACGGGCAAGCGCCTGTTCCGCATGGCGCCGCTGCACCATCACTACGAGCTCAAGGGCTGGAAAGAGAATCAGGTCGTGGTCCGGTTCTGGATTATCACGATGATGCTGGTGTTGGTCGGACTTTCGACGTTGAAGTTGCGCTGAGAGAAGTGACGGGCGGAAGTGAGGACAACGGGTGACGAAAAGAAGTGACGGGCTCGTTCATCAATGGATTGGAGTGGAAAGAAGGTGCTGGTGCTCGGGCTTGGTGAGACGGGTCTTTCCATGACCCGCTGGCTCGTGCGTCACGGCGCAAATGTGCGCGTCGCCGACAGTCGCACCGATCCGCCGCACGCACGCACGCTCGCGGAGGAGCTTCCCGGTGTGCCGGTACTGCGCGGGCCCTTCGGCGACGATACTTTTGACGACGTTGACGCCGTCGCGATCAGTCCCGGGGTCGACCGCCGTGAGCCTGCCGTGCGACGCACGCTGCAGCGCGGGGTGCCGGTCGTCGGCGATGTGGAAATCTTTGCGCAGGCCATCGCACGGATCGCGAACGAACGAGGGAAACGTCGCCCGCAGGTGCTTGCGATCACCGGATCCAACGGAAAGAGCACCGTCACGTCGATGACGGGTGAGGCCTGCAAGGCCGCCGGGCGCGAGACCGTGGTGGCCGGCAACATCGGGCTGCCCGTACTCGATGCGCTCGAATCGGCCGAGAACGGCGCGCCGCTGCCCGACGTATACGTCCTCGAGCTTTCGAGCTTTCAGCTCGAGAGCACTTCCACACTGGACCCGGCCGCGGCAACGGTGCTCAACGTCACCGAAGACCATCTCGATCGCTACGACGGCATGGCTGATTATGCGGCTGCGAAAGCCCGCATATTTCAGGGGGCCGGCATCCAGATCCTGAATCGACTCGACACGTGGTCGATGAGCATGGCGCGCGCCGGCCGTGAAGTCGTGACCTTCGGTACCGACGCGCCGCGCAGCGACGGCGATTGGGGTCTCGCGCACGGCGTTTTGAAGCGCGGCGATGCCGCGCTCATGCGGGCAACCGACCTCTCCGTTGCCGGCCTGCATAACGCCGCGAATGCGCTTGCGGCGCTCGCGCTCGGGACTGCCGTGGATTGCCCGGTGCAGCCGATGCTCGAAGGTTTGTACGGTTTCCGGGGCTTGCCCCACCGGCTGGAGAAGGTCGCGCAGATCCGCGGTATTTCTTTTTACGACGATTCGAAGGGCACGAACGTCGGCGCAACCGTAGCGGCGCTCGGCGGTATGACGAGCCCGACGGTGCTCATTGCCGGCGGCGACGGAAAAGGTCAGGACTTCTCGCCGCTCGCTCCGGCGGTCTCGGCGCATGCACGTGCAGTCGTGCTGATCGGTCGCGATGCGCCTCTCATCGAAGCGGTTCTCGCGAGTTGCGGAGTCGCGTTATTGCGTGTGCGCACGATCGAAGACGCGGTGCAGGCGGCATACAGCGCCGCGCGTGCAGGTGATGCCGTACTCCTCTCGCCGGCGTGCGCGAGCTACGACATGTTCAGGAGCTACGTGCATCGCGGCGAGTGCTTCGTGCAGGCGGTCCGCGCATTGGCTGCCGAACAGGAAGGCGGGCGCGGTGAATGATGCAATGTATTACCGCGAAACGCGCAGGCGCGTGGCCGTACCCGAGTACGACCGCACCCTGGTGTGGCTCGTCGTGGTGTTGCTCGGACTGGGCATCGTAATGGTGTACTCGTCCTCCATCGCGATCGCGGAGGCTGGCCGGAACACGGGCTACAAGCCGAGCTATTACCTCGTCAGGCACGCAGTGTTCGTCGGCGCGGGCGTGCTGCTCGCGCTTTTCGCGTTCCAGGTGCCCATGCGGCTCTGGCAGCAGGCCGCGCCCTATCTTTTCGTCGCCGGTCTCATGCTGCTCGTGCTCGTGCTGATCCCCGGCGTTGGACGCGAAGTGAACGGCAGCCGCCGCTGGATCTCCCTGTACTTCATGAACCTGCAGCCGTCCGAAGTCATGAAGGTGTTCGTCGTGCTGTATGCCGCGGATTACACGGTG
>DASRIK010000352.1:0-9677 GCA_035650035.1 Burkholderiales bacterium
GAAGCGTGATGCATTTTCGCACTCCGGGGAGAGGAAGGGCGATTTGGCCTAAGGCTTAGCAGCACGGCGCCGTTGTCTGTCCAAACAATAAATTCCAGAGAATAGACATGGGGCGTCGGGATCCCGATCCGAGTCAGGAGCGCGGCCATAACACGGCGGCTGCCGTCGCGCCCGCTCACGCCGCCGATCTTCGCCGTACCCAGCTCCTCATCGAATGTACGCGTGCAATTTTCCACGCTCGTTCGGAGACCGAGCTTGGCAGGACGCTTTGTGGCCTGCTCGTCCAGCCCGGACTGTACAGCGAGGTCTGCATTGCGTTCGCGGGCGACACGCCGGGTGAACGCCGCTCGTTTTATGCCGGCCCTGACCAGGCCTGTATCTCGGATGCAACCTCGTTCTGGCAGATGCGCGATCGCGAAGCCGCTTTTCAGCGCGCGCTGAGTGCCGTGTCCCACGCGGCTCCCGAGACGGCGTCGGGTGCGCTCGTCGTGCAGCTTCGCATAGGGGCCGATCCTGGTGGCGCGCTTGCACTTTCCATTTGGGGCCAGCGGTCGGTGGACAGCATGGAGCGCGAGCAGCTGCGGGCCCTTGCGGATGACGTCGGCCGGGCGGTTGGCGCGCTGCGCGACGACGTGCCGCGCAAGACGGTCGTAGCGAAAGAGAGGCGATTGCGCGAAACGATCGAGCACGCAGGGGTCGGCATCATTCGCATCGACATGGATAGCCGCTTCGTCGAGGTCAACCAGAAGTTCTGCGACATGCTCGGCTATACGCGGGAAGAGCTGATCGGCCGTCAGACGCGCGACGTGACCGTGCCTGAGGACTATGGCCCCGGCCCCGCTTTCCGTGCCCAGGCCCAGGTCGGAGGCGCGCGCGTGCTCACGCTCACGGGCGAAAAACGCTACGTGCACAAGAACGGTGCCCACATCTGGGTGCGCCGCACGATGTCGGCCGCAAGGGATGAAAACGGCAACTTGCGCGACACGATCAGCATCGTCGAAGACATCACCGAGCGCAAAGCCGCCGAAGAGGCTGCGCGCCACGAACGCACGCTCCTCAGGACCATCATCGACGCGCTGCCCGACTTCATTTACGTGAAAGACGCGCACGGGCGGCTGCAGCTCGGCAACGCAGCGTGGCTCAGGGCGAGAAAGCTCGATGCAAAGACCGTCGCAGGCAAGACGGTCTTCGACCTTTTTCCGCCCGCGCTGGCACGGCGTGTCCACGATCAGGAGCGGCAGCTCATGGAGTCCGGCGAGACGATGATCGAGGACGAAGTGCAGGTCGACAGCCGGGACGAACAAGGAAACCGCATCGACCGATGGTCCTATACGACGAAAGTTCCGATGCGCGATCCGTCCGGCACCATCATCGGCGTCGTCGGCATCAGCCGCGACATTACGGCGAGGCGCCGCATGGAACGCGAGCGCGCTATGGAGCACGGCGTCGCGCGCGTGCTCTCAGAGTCTCGCAGCATCGACGACACGATGCCGCTCCTCATACGCACGATGTGCGAGGCGATGGGGTGGGTTTATGGGGCGCACTGGATCTGGGAGTCGGATCCGCCGCGGCTGCGGCGTGCCGGCTGGTGGTGCGACTTCGAGCCTGAATTCGATCCCGCGGACGCGCAGGCCTGGACGGAAATCGTCACGCTCGACAAAGCTGGGTTGATCGGCACGACCTGGCTCGAGCAGCGCGCCACGTGGGTGAGCGACATTGCGCCACTTGCGAATTTCCGGCGTCAGGCGAGCTGCCGCAAGTTCGGCTTCCGGAGCGGGTACGCTTTTCCGATCAAGACTCAGGACGAGCAGCTCGGTGTGATGGAGTTTTTCGCTCGCGACCGGCGCGAGCCCGACGAGGCGATGCTCGAGGTAAGCGGTGCGATTTCGCGCCAGATCGGTCAGTTCATCCGGCGTAAGCAGGCGGAAGAATCGCTTCAGGATAGCGAGCAGCAGCTTCGCGCGGTGTTCGACAACGCGGACGTCGGGATCGCGATGACGGGCCTCGACATGCAGTATCTGAGGGTCAATGACCGGTATTGCAGAATCGTGGGATATACCCAGGACGAACTCCTGCGCATGCGGGCGAGCGACGTGAATCTGGAAGCCAATATTCCAGCCATGCAGGATTTTCGGGAGCGTACCCTTCGCGGCCACCCGTCGAGCGCCACAGTCGAAAAGCAGCTCGTTCGGAAGGACGGCACCTACGTTTGGGCTTCTGTCGCGAGCTCCGTGGTGCGCGCGAGCGACGGCGCGCCGCGTTATTTCATCGCGGTCATACAGGACATCTCCGAGAGCAAGCGCGCGGCGGAAGCGCTGAAGACGAGCGAGGAGCAATTCCGGCGGCTCGCCCAGTACGACATCCTTACAGGATTGCCGAATCGCGCGCTGCTGTACGACCGACTCGATCGTGCGCTGTCGCAGGCGCGGCGTGAGCAGTCGATGTTTGCCGTGCTCTTCATCGATATCGATCGGTTCAAGCACGTGAACGACACGCTGGGTCATGCCGCCGGCGACGAGCTGCTGAAGCAGATCTCGCAACGCTTCTCGAAATGCATACGCAACGAAGATACGGTGGGACGTCTGAGCGGCGACGAGTTTGCGATCGTGTTGAGCCGGCTCATGACTCCGCAGGATGCGGCGACCGTAGCGACAAAGCTCGTCGATGCCCTGAACCGGCCTTTCCAGCTCCAGGGGGCGGATCTCTTCGTCACCGCGAGCATCGGGATCACGGTTTATCCCACCGACAGCACGGACCAGGATGCGCTCATCAGGAACGCCGATGTGGCGATGTACCGCGCCAAGGACCGAGGCCGCAACAACTACCAGTTCTACATGCCCGAGATGAACAGGCGGACTCGGGAAATGCTGGAAATGGAAGCCGCGCTGCGCCGCGCGCTCGAGCGTGACGAGCTCGTGCTGCATTACCAGCCCAAAGTGAGCCTTAAGACGGGGCAGATCACCGGCCTCGAAGCGCTGATGCGATGGCATCACCCTACGCGCGGACTCGTGCCCCCGGCGGAATTCATGCCGCTGCTCGAGGAAACAGGCCTGATCGTCCGAGCGGGCGAGTGGGTGCTGCAGGCGGTCTGCCGTCAGATGACCGACTGGCGCAGAAGCGGCGTGAGGCCGCTGCCCGTGGCAATCAACCTCTCGGCGCGACAATTCCTCTCGCCCGACCTCGGAGAGACCATCAGGTCGGCCCTGGAGAGTCACGCGATCGACCCCGAGCTCCTCGAAATCGAGATCACGGAGAGCTCGATCATAGCTGATGCCGAGGAGGCCATTCGAACGCTCGAATACCTCCAGGCCCTGGGAGTAAGGAGCGCGATCGATGATTTCGGCACCGGCTATTCTAGTCTCGGGTATCTGAAGCGCTTTCCGCTGCGGGCACTCAAGATCGACCGCACGTTCGTGCGAGATATCACGACGGACCCGGACGATGCCACGATCACCCAGGCTGTCATATCCATGGCGCACAGTCTGCAGCTCAACGTGATCGCCGAAGGCGTGGAGACCATGCCGCAGCTCGCTTTCCTGATGCAGTATGGGTGTGACGAAGTGCAAGGTTTCCTCTTTTCGCGTCCGGTCCCGGCCGAGGCATGCGCCTCGGTGCTCTCGGACGAGCGGCGGATCGCTGCCATTCTGGAATCCTCCCGCGGGGCGATTTAACTCAGCAGTGCTGTAACGTGCCGTGCTGCCCTGTCACGGCCGTGAGATTGTCCTCGATTGAAGCCTTCCGTCCCGAGGCCGTTAATGCGCCTAGGTTCTTTATCGCAATCGGGGGGAGGCCACGGTGGGGGGACCTGATCACCCTCGCGCGCCACGCGCAGGGGATAACATCAAGAAAGCAATGCTCGGCGAGGAGAACTATTACCGCACGCTGTTCCAGAACGCGGGCGTCGGGATCACACGCGTCGGTCTCGACGGCGCTTTCGCAGACGTCAACCAGAAGTTCTGTGAAATGGTCGGCTACAGCCGCGAGGAGCTTCTCGGCACGCGCGTGTCGGCGCTCACGCACCCGGATGACCAGTTCGAGGGCGCCGCTTTCCGCCAGGAGCTCATGAGCGGGAGGATCGGTTCCGCGACCGGGGAGAAGCGCTTCGTGCGGAAGGACGGGAGCATCGTGTGGGCCCGCCGCACGATGTCCCTCGCCCGCGACGATGCCGGCGAGCCGCACTACGTCATCAGCATCGTCGAAGACATGACGAGCCGCAAGCACATCGAAGAGCGCCAGGCGATCGAGTACGGCGTAACGCTGCTGCTGGCCGAAGCTCCGACGATCGAGGAGGCGATACCCGGTGTGATTCGTCTCGTGTGCGAAAAGCTCGGCTATGCGTATGGTGCACGCCGTGTGTTCGATAGCCAGGCCGACGTCCTGCATACGATGGAAAGCTGGTGCCTCCCTGACTTGCAGGCCGACGAGTTCCGTCGCGAAAGCAAGCTCAGCGTCAGCCACGGAAATCGCGGCGGGCTGAATCGGCGGGTCTGGGAAACTGCCGAGCCCGTGTGGATCGCCGATATCGAGCAGGAGCGCACGTTGAGGCGGCGCGAGGCGGCGCTGAAAGCAGGCTTACGGTCCGCGTGCGCAATACCGATTCTCGTCGGAGGCGAGTTCTACGGCGTGATGGAGTTTCTTGCCAGGGACGCGCGCCTCCGTGACGAGCGCATCCTAGAGATCGCCCAGGGCGTAGGCAAACAGGTGGGCCAATTCATCGGCCGCAAGCAAGCCGAGTTCGGTTTGCGCAGCGCGAACGAGCAGCTTACGCGCAAGGCCGACGAGCTGGCCCGCTCCAACGCCGAGCTGGAGCAGTTCGCATACGTCGCATCCCACGACCTGCAGGAGCCGTTGCGAATGGTGTCGAGCTACACGCAGCTCGTCCTGAGGCGTTACGGCGATCGCCTCGACGGCGACGCCAAGGAGTTCATGGATTTCATCGTCGACGGCGCGGCGCGGATGAAGCGGTTGATCGAAGACCTGCTCGCCTACTCCCGCGTCGGCACGCGCGGCAAGGAATTGAAACCCACCGATTCCGGAGCCGCTTTGCAGAAGGCGCTCGTGAATTTGCGGGCGTCGATCGAAGAGAGCGGCGCGGTCGTAACGCATGACACGCTGCCGACGGTGCATGCGGACGATACGCAGCTCGCTCAACTCTTCCAGAATCTCGTCGGAAATGCACTTAAGTTCCGCGGTGCCGAACCACCGCACGTGCACGTGTCTGTCGAAGAGCGGGCAGAAGAGTGGGTCTTCGGAGTGAAAGACAACGGGATCGGCATCGAGCCGCAGTATTTCGAACGGATTTTCATGGTGTTTCAGCGCCTGCATGTGAAAACCGAATACCCGGGCACCGGCATCGGCCTCGCGATCTGCAAGAAAGTGGTCGATCGTCATGGCGGACGGATCTGGGTCGAATCACGACCGGGAGAGGGCAGCACATTCTGTTTTGCGCTGCGCAAGAACGCGGGAGGAGAAAATGATGAATAGCAGAGACGAACAGGCGGCGCCGATAGAGATTCTGCTGGTCGAAGACAACCTCGGGGACATGCGGCTCACCCAGGAGGCGCTGAAGGAAGGCAAGGTCTACAGCAACCTGCACTGGGCCAAGGACGGCGTCGAAGCCCTCGAATTCCTCCAGCGGCGGGGCAAGCACGAGAACGCTCCGCGTCCCGACATCATTCTGCTCGACCTGAATCTTCCGAGAAAGGACGGCAGGGAGGTGCTCGAGGAGATCAAGACGGACGACGAGCTCAAGCAGATCCCAGTTGTAGTCCTGACTACTTCGAAGGCCGAAGAGGATGTAGTGCGAAGCTACGCGCTGCACGCGAACTGCTATGTCACGAAACCCGTCGACCTCGAGAAGTTCATCGTCGTCGTGCAGTCGATCGATCGCTTCTGGCTGACCGTGGTGACGCTCCCGCCAGCGAAGTAGAATGCCCGAGACTTACCAGGTTCTGCTGATCGAGGACAACCCCGGCGACGCGCGGCTCCTGCAGGAGATGCTCGCCGAGGTCCCGCCAGCGCCGTTCCGGCTGACGTGCGCAGACCGTCTGTCGCGCGCGATGGAAGTGCTGTCGTCGCAGAAGATCGAGCTGCTCCTGCTCGACCTTTCGCTGCCCGACAGTCACGGGCTCGAGACCTTCGCGAAGGTCTACGCCCACTCGCCCAAAGTACCCATCATTGTGCTCACGGGCAACGACGATACTGCACTCGCGCTCGCTGCCGTCAAAGCCGGCGCGCAGGATTATCTCTTCAAGGGAAAGCTCGATCGGGAGCTTCTCGTGCGTTCGATGCAGTATTCGATCGAGCGCAAGCGCTACCAGGAAGAACTCGAGCATCAGGCCAACTACGATGCGCTCACGGGTCTTCCGAACCGGAATCTGCTGCACGACAGGCTCAGGCAGGCCGTGTTCGCGCAGCGGGAGGTTCATCCGGTCGCGGTGGTGTTCATCGATCTCGACCATTTCAAGTTCATCAACGACAGCCTCGGACATTCCCTGGGCGACCAGCTCCTCGCCACGGTGGCGGAGAGGTTGCACTCGATCGTGCGAGATGGTGACACCGTCGCCCGGCTTGGCGGAGATGAATTCGTGCTGATCCTCAACGATCAGACGAAAGGCGACGTCATCTTCCGTGTGATGCACAGGATACTCAACAGGGTGAGCGAGCCGATGACGATCGGCGACCAGGAGCTCTGCATCACGTGCAGCGCCGGCGTGAGCGTCTATCCGCAGGACGGCCCCGATGTGGAGTCGCTGCTCAAGAACGCCGACGTCGCGATGTACCGCGCGAAAGAACGCGGCCGCAACAACTTCCAGTTCTACACCTCCGAAATGAACGCGCGCGCGAACGAGCGGCTTGCGCTCGAGCACAACCTGCGCAGGGCCATGGAACGCAACGAGCTGCTGCTTCACTATCAGCCCAAGATCGATGTCGCGAGCGGCAGGATCGTCGGCGCGGAAGCGCTCGTGCGCTGGAACCATCCGGAATGGGGTCTCGTTCAGCCCGACAGGTTCATTCCGATAGCCGAGGAAACGGGTCTCATCGTGCCAATAGGCGAATGGGTACTGCGCACGGCGTGCAAGCAGAACCGCGCCTGGCACGACGCGGGACTGCCGCGGGGCGCGATGTCCGTGAACCTGTCAGCGCGCCAGTTCAGGCAGGAGACGCTGGTGAAAACGGTTGGCCAGATACTCTCCGCAACGGGCATGGCCGCCGAATACCTGGAGATGGAGCTGACGGAAAGCATGGTGATGCACAACGCCGAAGCGGCTATCCTCAGCCTGCGGGGATTGAAATCGCTCGGCGTGCGCGTCTCCGTCGACGACTTTGGAGCCGGTTATTCGAGCCTGAGCTATCTGAGACGGCTGCCCATAGACACACTGAAAATCGATCAATCGTTCGTCCACGACATAGCGGACAGCGCCGCGGGCGACGGCGGCATCCTGGCGCAGGCTATCATCTCGCTCGGTCACAGTCTCAACCTGAAGGTTGTCGCCGAAGGTGTGGAAAACGAGACACAACTCATGTTCCTGCGCAGGAATCGATGCGATGAAGTGCAGGGGTTCCTCTTCAGCAAACCGTTGCCGCCGGACGAGTACGCACGAATGCTGGCCGGCCCGTGCCGCTGGAGTCACGCGTGGAGATCTGCACCCGTCGCCGACCCGGAGATCGTGCAGTAGCGCCGCGGTGATCAGTCCGACAAAAACGACTCACTACTGACAAAGCATGGAGACAGAGACTCCCGCGCGTATTCTCATCGTCGATGACAACGACGTAGTACGACGAGCGCTTCGCGGCCTCATTCGGCACGACGAGAGCTTCGTGGTCGTCGGGGAAGCGTCGAGCGGGCACTCCGCGCTCGAAGCGATCGCAACGCTCGAGCCGGACCTCGTTTGCCTCGACGTGCTCATGCCTGGTCCGGACGGCCTCACGATTCTTCGCAATATCCGCGAAAAATATCCGAACATCCGTGTCGTGCTCATTACGGGACAGTCCACCTCGGAAGTCGTCACACAGGCGCGCGAGCTCGGCGCCGATGGATTCGTCGTAAAGCCGTTCAACGGCGCACGCGTACTCGGAGCTATACGCAGCGCGCTGCGCCGCGAAGGTAAGGCCGCTTAAAACCTCCGAGGTCTTTCTGCCGGCAGCCTTCCGGCTTCCCGTACCGCGGGCCGGTTGATTCAAATCAAAGGAAAGTCGATCGGGTCCGCAGACGGCCTTTAGCGTCGCCGTCGGTGATCCGTTCTTGCTCAGGCGGCATCGGCCAGGGCAATGACAACCAGGACGTGTCCCCCCCGCTCAACTCGCGTCCGACGAATGGTGACGCCGCTTTTTTCTACCACCCCCGGGAGGCACAATGTTGACGTCGAAACGCGCAATCAGCACGTACATCGCAGCCGCTGCATGGCTCGCGCTCGCCAATCCCGTCGCAGCTGCAGAATTCGACTGGAAACCCTGCAAAGCGGAGTTGGAGAAATTCTGCAAAGGCGTCACGGGTGATGACAAGATCTGGGCGTGTCTCGAGAAGAACGACGAGAAGCTTTCGAAGACTTGCGACGCGGCGCACGGCAAATACGAAGAACAGACAGGCAAGAAAAAACGCTGATTCCCGGCTCGAGGATGTGTGACCTGACAAGCGTCGTACCCGAGCACGACGAACACACCGGATTTCGCCTGGACCGTCGAGCTGTCGCCGAAATTCCGATCACGCCGCCGTGGTCCGTGCGGGAGCAATTCGGAGAAAGAGCATGAAGATCGATTGGACTATCAAGCAGCGCCTCTACGCGCTCAGCCTTACGTGCGTTGCCTTCATAATTGCCGTTGCTGTAACCGGCTATATAGCCGTAAGAGATCTGAGTCGCGCGAAAGATGAAATAGCCTTGAATGGGTCGGCGCTGAAGAATCAGCTCCAGGCCGATATGGCTCACGACGCGCTGCGTGGGGACGTACTCGCGGCGCTGCTCGCGGGAACAAAAAAGGATGTCGGCGCGAAAGACGAAGTGAAGAAGGGCCTGAAAGAGCACGTCGAATCGTTTCAGGAAGCCCTGAAAGAGCTCGAGGCGGCGCCGCTCAGCGCCAAGATCAAGCAGGCGGTGGAAAAAGTGCGTCCTACGATGGACGTCTACCTGAAGAGCGCGCAGGCAAGCGTCGATCTCGCGTTTTCCGACATCGATGCCGCGCACGCTGGATTTCCTGCATTCATGAAAGCTTTCGGCGCGCTTGAAAAAGAGATGGAAGCCCTGAGTGATTTTATCGAGGAGAACACGAAAGAGACGACGGCGGCCGGCGAGGCGAGCGCTTCGAAGTCGCAGCTCGTGATCCTCATCGTGTCGATCGTTGCCGTTCTTTTCGGCGTCATCGCCGCGTTTATCACGGTGCGGGCGCTTATCAAGCGATTGGGCGGCGAGCTCGCGTACGCCGTCGATGTGGTCCAGCGTATCTCGGACGGAGACCTCACGACCGACGTATCCACGCGCAACGGAGATGCGACGAGCTTGCTCGCCAACATGAAAAAGATGCAGGGGAGCCTTCACGATGCGGTATCGGCGATCCGGCAATCCACGGATGCGATCACGACTGCTTCGAAGCAAATCGCCGCGGGCAATGCGGATCTGTCGCAGCGCACAGAGGAGCAGGCATCCTCTCTCGAAGAGACTGCGTCTTCGATGGAGCAGCTC
>DASRIK010000353.1:0-2311 GCA_035650035.1 Burkholderiales bacterium
CGCGCGCGGCCTTGAGCGCCGCGGGCAGCGGTGTCGTGTCCAGTGACCAGGTATGCAGCGCCAGGCGCTCGCTCATCTTGCCCATGCGTTCTCCTTGGGTTTCTAGTATGTTGACACAAATGTCCGCGCCCTTTTTAACCGAGCTGCCGTACCGCCCCGACAGCACCGCGCTCTTCGAGGCGATCGCGGATCTGCCGTGGGCCGTTTTCCTCGACGGCGGATTGCATCACCCGGCGCAGTCGCGATACGACATCCTCGCGGCGCAGCCTTACGTGCGGCTCGTAACTCGCGGCAATCTCACGGAAATCCACAGCGAGGGCGTCGAGCTCAGCCGCGAAGACCCTTTCGAGCTCGTGCGACGCGCGCTCGCGCCGGATCGCGCATGCGAGAGCATCCTGCCGTTCAGCGGTGGTGCGATCGGCTATTTCGGATACGACCTCGCGCGGCGGCTCGAAAAGCTCGCCGCGCAGGCCAAAGATGCCGAACGCATCCCGGAAATGGCGGTTGGCATTTACGACTGGGCCGTCGTGGTCGATCACGCAGACCGGCGCGCGTGGTTGGTGGGACAGGGCCGCGATCCCGAAACAGACTTGAGGTGGAGCGCGCTCGTGCGGCTTTTCAGCGATCCACCTTCGGAGCGAAGGCGAAGCGCCTTCCGAGTAAGCTCGCGGGTCACGTCGAATCTCACGCCCGAAGCGTATGCGCGGCGGTTCGAGCGCATCAAGCGCTACATCGCCGATGGCGATTGTTACCAGGTGAACCTCGCGCAGCGTTTCAGCGCGCAGGCTTCAGGCGACCCGTGGCTCGCCTATCAGGCTCTTCGCGTGACGAACCCGGCGCCTTTTGCTGCGTACCTCAGCACGCCGTACGCTCATGTGCTGTCGGCGTCACCCGAGCGATTCCTCAAAGTCGAAAACGGGCGTGTCGAGACGAAGCCGATCAAGGGCACGCGCCCGCGCGCCGGGCATGCGCGTCTCGATGCCGAGCTTGCGAACGCGCTGCGTGAAAGCCCGAAAGACCGCGCCGAGAACGTGATGATCGTGGATCTCTTGCGCAACGATCTCTCGAAGAACTGTCGGCTCGGGACGGTGCGGGTGCCGCGGCTGTTCGATGTCGAAAGCTACGCAACCGTGCACCACCTCGTCAGCACGGTCACCGGAGAGCTGAGGCCGGACCGCGATGCGCTCGATCTCCTGCGCGGGGCTTTTCCGGGCGGATCCATCACGGGTGCGCCCAAGCTGCGCGCGATGCAAATCATCGAAGAGCTCGAGCCGCATCGACGCGGCGTCTACTGCGGCTCGATCGGCTACATCGGATTCGACGGCAATATGGATGTGAACATCGCGATTCGCACGCTGGTCATGTCGCGCGGCGAAATCCGCTTCTGGGCGGGCGGCGGCATCGTGGCGGATTCGAAGCTCGAAGAGGAGTATCAGGAGACGTTCGACAAGGCGGCGGCGATGCTGAAGCTTCTGCAGCAGGCTTCGACGGGACAAGCGAGCGCCTGAATACGATTAACCGCAAAGCACGCAAAGGACGCAGAGGTCATAGGAGAACTGTCGTCCTGGCGCATGCCAGAACCATTTTGACGTTGAACATCGATCCCGGATCAAAGTCCGGGATGACGTACATCGTGGTTTCCTTCGCGTCCTCTGCGTCCTTCGCGGTGCAGGTTCCTATAGCTCCACCTTGATCCCCGCCTGCTTCACCACTTTCACCCATTTCGCGAGGTCTTCGCGTATCCACGCGCCCAGCTCTTCGCTCGTGCTCGGCTGAACTTCCGCGCCGAGCGTCGCGAAGCGGTCTATCACTGCGCGCGAGGCGAGCACTTTCGTGAGAGTGCCGTTCAGCCGCTGAACGATCTCGCGGGGCGTTGCGGAGGGCGCGAGTATGCCCGTGACCGTGCTCGCGTCGAATCCCGGCACACCGGACTCGGCCAGCGTCGGAACGTTCGGCAGCTGGCTCGAACGTCTGTTCGTAGTCACCGCGATCGGGCGCGCGCGGTTCGCCTGTATGTATGGCAACGCGGAGGAAACCTGGTCGACGTGCGCGTCGAGATGGCCGGCTATGAGATCGATGAGCGCAGGCCCACTGCCTTTGTAAGGCACGAGCGTAAAGCGCGTCCCGGTGGAGATCAGGAAGAGCTCGGCGACCAGATGATTGGTAGTACCGACCCCCGCGTTGCCCATGAGCAACTTCGCGGGTTGTGATTTCGCCAGCGCGATGAGCTCCTTTGCAGTTTTCGCCGGGACGCCCGGATGCGTGATGATGGCGAGCGGTACGATGGAGACACGCCCGACCGGCGTCAGGT
>DASRIK010000354.1:0-7433 GCA_035650035.1 Burkholderiales bacterium
AAGGCAGCGTCCTACGTCGGCGCGGGAACGGTTGAGTTCGTGCTCGATCTCTCGAGCGGGGCCTTTTATTTCCTCGAGATGAACACGCGCATCCAGGTGGAACACCCGATCACTGAAGAAATCACGGGGATCGATCTCGTCGCGGAGCAGATCCGTGTGGCAGCCGGCGAGTCCCTGTCGTTCTCGCAGAGCGATGTGACGTTTCGCGGCCACGCGATCGAATGCAGAATCAATGCAGAAGACGTCGACAACGGTTTTGCACCGTGTCCCGGTACCATCCTCGAATGGCGTCCGCCCGATGCCCCCGGTGTCCGGGTCGACAGTCACTGCTACCCGGGATATGTCGTTCCGCCTTTCTACGATTCGATGATCGGGAAGCTCATCGTGCACGGTCGGGATCGCGCCGAAGCCATCGAAAGAATGCTCGCGGCGCTCGACGCCTTCGGGGTAGCTGGCGTACACACGACGCTGCCGTTTAGCAGAGCCATCATTGCAGATACGGACTTCCGGCAGTCGGCGATCACGACCGCATGGCTCGAAACGGTTTTCCTGCCGCGCTATCTCGAGTTACATGTCTCGCGCGTGCGGACCGAATAAGGTGAGGGGAACACTGTGAGCGAAGTGCGAATCATCGACACGACGCTGCGCGACGCGCCCCAATGCCTTTGGGCGACGCGTATGACGACTGCGATGATGATGCCTGTCGCGGAGAAAATCGATCGCGCCGGTTTCGGGCGCCTGGATCTCGCGGCGGCGATTCAGTTCGACGTCTGCGTGCGCTATCTCAAGGAGAACCCGTGGGAACGGTTCAGGCTGCTGCGCGAAAAAATCGTCCGGACGCCGCTCATGGCGACGGTACGCGGACGCAGTCTCGTGAGCTTCGACATCCTCCCTGACGACGTGATCGAGCTCTGGACCGAGCGCCTCGTCGCGAACGGCTTTCGCGTGGTGTGTGCGATGGATGGACTGAACGATATCGATAATCTGGTCGTCAGTCTGAAGCTCGCAAAAGCGCTCGGCGCGACGACCGAAGCATCGCTCGCGTACTCGCTCTCTCCCGTACACACCGATGAGCACTACGCGTCCGCCGCGCAGGACGCGATCCGAAAGATCGGCGTCGACATCGTGAAGATTCGCGATGCCGGTGGCCTGCTCACGCCCGATCGCGTGAAGACGCTCGTCCCGGCATTGAAACGCGTCCTCGGCGACAAGAAGCTCGCATTGCACAGCCACTGTTTGACGGGACTCGCGCCGCTCGTCTACCTGGAAGCGGTGAAGCTCGGCGTCGACGAGGTGGCGACGTCGATTGCGCCGCTCGCGAACGGGCCCGCGCAGCCGGCCACACAGACTTTCGTGCGCAACGCACGCGACCTTGGATTCGAAGTGGGCGTCGATCTCGAGCTTGCAAATGAAATCGGCGAGCACTTCCGCCGTGTGGCAGAGCAGGAAGGCTTGCCTCTCGGCGTGCCGGCTGAGTACGACGAATTCCATTTCACGCACCAGGTGCCAGGCGGCATGCTGACGAACCTCAAATTCCAGCTCGAGCAGGCGGGGTTGAGCGATCGCTTCGATGCGGTGCTCGAGGAATGCGCACGCGTTCGCGAAGAGCTCGGCTGGCCGATCATGATCACGCCGTTTTCGCAGCTCGTCGGCACGCAAGCGGTGCTCAACGTAGTGCAGGGTGAGCGCTATGGTGTCGTGCCGAACGAAGTCAAGAAATACGCGCTTGGTCACTACGGAAAGCTGCTTGCGCCGGTGCAGCCTGACGTGCTCGACCGCATCGTGGAGAACGGCTCGAGCGAAATCACCGCGACGCCAGCTCCGCTGGAACCGGCCGTGCCGACATTGCGGAAAAAGTACCCGGGCCAAAGCGACGACGAGCGGCTGTTGCGGTTCATGTTTGCGGGCAACCAGGTGGACCAAATGAATGCGGCCGGTTCCATGCAGACCGAATATGTCTTCAAGAACAAGGCGCAGCGGCTGCTGGAAGCCGCGCTGAGCGGAACGAAGCCGCGGTACGTCAGCATTGCCGACGGCGATATGAAGCTCGAAGCTTTTCGCTATTCGTGACTGTGGCCTGCCCGATCGTCCGGGCCGGCACAGCGTCCGCTACGGACAATGCGCATACGGAGGCGCGCCGTGCTGCACGGCCCGGCTCTGCAGCTCCAGACGATAGCGGGCGAGGACGCCGTTCGTTTTCGCATACGTTGGATCCGTTTCGTTACCCCATAGGTGAAAAACGGAAGCACTGCTGCTCGTGAGCGATGCATTGGGATCGCCTTGCACGCTTTTCCAGCTGCTTCTCGTCACTGGCGTCGTGAACAGCGCCGGGTCGATGACCATTTCGCGCGAACGTAGGAAACCCGGTCGTCGCACGCACAACGTCGGCGCGACGTGCCAGCCCCAGTGGACCATGCAGCTGGGGTTATTGCGTGTGCTGACGGCGAGCCATCCCTCGATCCACACCTTTCCGGGCGACAAGCCCATCGCGATCATCAGACGGCACATCTCGTGCGCGCGACCCCAGCATCCGTCATCGGGATAGAGAAAAGGGATGCACAGCGGCGGCACGGTGAGTGGGTCGCACGTCGTGGCGCTCATCGCATCGAATACCTGCTGTGCACGCGACCACGAAATGCAGCGAAACCACCACCACGGCCAGCCGTGCCAGTGCCATAGCCGGTTGAGCCGGTCACGTAACCAGCTCGGTGGCCACGGAGCAGGCCAGGGCGGCGGTGGGGGTGGGGCGTCCGGCCCGGGCCGGAACGCGCGCACATCGATGACATTGTGTGCCTCGTCGTCCGTGACGATGAGCGGGTCGCCGCTGTGCTGGGCAGCCAGCAGTTGACGCTCGAACTCCGCGAAATCGGCGTTGTCGCGGCGGAGTAAGTGCCGCGCGTGAGACGGCGCGAGCTGGATATCGAGCGCACCGCGCTCGCCGGAACGAACGGACACGACGCGGGCCACGTATGGGATCAGGAGCCGCGATATGGTGGAGGACGCTGGGTCGAGCTCGAGATACACGGGCATGCGCTGTATTCGCAGCCCGTCGAGAACCTGCGCAAAGCCGGCGTACCGCGGGTCGTCCGGATCCAGACGTATGCGTCGGCCGTCTTCGAGCTCCACCTCACGAGCGCCGATCGCGTGCAACGTCTCCAGTGCGGCACGTTCGAGCGGGGGCTCTATCCGCAGAACCCGGGAGACGACTGCATTGGGATTCGCCATGGTCCTTCGCCGCTCAGTTCGCGTTTTTTAGCATGCGGGAAGCCAGCGGGCGAGACCTCTCCGGCACGGCGCTTGCCGTACCTCAATCGGTCCCGAGCAGTTAAATTGACCACGATGGTGCTGGCTCAGGGACCAGGGGCTCGGGCCAAACGTATCCCGAGCCCCTTCTGCATCCCCCTTCGCAACACCCGCAGCGCCTCCGCCGTCTGTGTCAGATTGCTCCCCGCGGCGGCAGGCGCGTACGGCACTGTGAGGTTTTGCCTCGACTCCGGGACGCGACCCGCCGAGTATCACTGCGCGGTGTTTTTCCAATAAAAAACAAACTTATGTCTGCGGCATCCAGCGAAATACTGATGCTCAACTTCCTGGTCGAGGACAAGGCGCCGAAAACGGTGTCCCCCGACCAGTTGCTGCCGCGCGCGCTGCGCGCGCTGCGCACGCATCTGGGCATGGACGTCGCGTTCATCTCCCAGTTCAGGGACGGGCGCCGCGTATTCCGTTACGTCGATGCGGCTCGCCCCAACACCGCGGTGCAAATGGGTGCGAGCGATCCGATCGAGGACACCTACTGCCAGCGTGTCGTCGATGGTCGGCTGCCCGATCTCATCCAGGATACGGCCGAGCTCACTGCAGCGACCGAGCTTGGATTCACGAGGCTCGTGCCTGTAGGTGCGCATATCTGTGTGCCGATCCGTCTCTACGACGGCACGGTTTACGGAACGCTCGCCTGCACGAGCGCGATGCCGGACCGCTCCCTGGGCAGTCGGGACCTGAGCCTGATGCGCGTCTTCGCGGAAATGGCGGCAGAGCACATCGAAGCGGACGTTCGTGGCCAGCAGCAGGCACACGATCTCATGGGGCAGGTGCAATCGGTGCTGAACGGCGGTGCGATCTCGCTCGTGTATCAGCCCGTTTTCGACCTGAAGCACGCGCAGGTGATCGGGTTCGAAGCACTCGCCCGGTTTACGACGACACCGATGCGTTCCCCCGACGCGTGGTTTGCCGATGCGGCGGCGGTGGGCCTCGATGTCGCCCTGGAAATAAAGGTGATCGAGCAGGCGCTGGCGAGCTTCA
Organism: Burkholderiales bacterium; assembly: GCA_035650035.1. GTDB lineage: Bacteria > Pseudomonadota > Gammaproteobacteria > Burkholderiales > SG8-41 > JAQGMV01. The sequence goes on from DASRIK010000354.1 coordinate 4,300, forward strand.
GCAGCCTTCCCGAAGGCATCTACGTCGGCTTCAATGTGTCTCCGAACATCGTGCTGAACGGGCAGCTCGAGCATGCTTTCCAGCACGTGCCACTCGGGCGTATCGTGCTGGAGATCAACGAGCACGTCAGCATTCGCGAGTACGACGAGATCACGAAAGCGCTGCGTCCGCTGCGGCAGGACGGACTTCGCATCTCCGTCGATGACAGCGGCGCGGGGCTCAGCAGCTTCCGGCACATCCTCAGTCTCAGGCCGAACATCGTGAAGATACCGATGAGCCTGACGCGCAACATCGATACCGATGCCGCGCGCCGGGCGCTCGCCGCTGCGCTCATCCAGTTTGCAAGCGAAAACGGCAGCGAAGTCGTCGCGGAAGGCGTCGAGACCGCTGCCGAGCTCAAGACGTTGCGCATGCTCGGTGTCATGCGCGCGCAAGGCTATTTTCTTGGCCGGCCGACCACACTCGGCGCCGCCGCATCCCTCTGCCGTCGCTCGGCCCCGGCCGTCGAATCCGCAGAAAGTTAAGCGCGCCCACACGCTTACGGCCGTTCGGCCGCCAAGCCGCCCCTCGAGCTTTACGCCGGGCGCGAATCCCGCTTCCTGGGTTCGCGACACGAGCCTCGGTTCGTCGCTTTTCCGATTTACCATTCACCCTTTGCAATTTCGGCCGTTACCGCTGCCATGTCACGCAAGGCTCTCCTTTTCATTGCAGCTGCCGGCATGCTCCTCATGTCCTGGAGTGTACTGGCCGCCGAATCCGTGCTTCGGCCGGAAATGGAAGCGTTCATCGCCCACATGCAGACGAAGCACGGCTACGACAGTGCCGGACTGCGGAAGCTCCTTCAGCAGGTACAGCTGCGGCCGTCGATCATCCGCGCAATGTCGGCGCCGAGCACGGCACGGCCATGGTTCGAATATCGCCGGCGCATCGTGGATCCGGTGCGTATCGAAAAAGGCGTGCGGTTCTGGCGAGAAAACGCAGCTGCCCTGGAGCGCGCCAGCGGCGAATTCGGCGTGCCTGCGGAACTGATCGTCGCGACGATCGGGGTCGAGACGCTCTACGGACGCAACATGGGCACGTTGAAAGTGCTGGACGCGCTCTCAACGCTCGCGTTCGATTACCCCCCGCGCGCAGAGTATTTCCGCGGCGAGCTGGAAGAGTATCTGCTGCTCACGCGGGAAGCCGGCGTGCGGCCCGGAACGCTGCGCGGCTCGTACGCGGGTGCGATCGGCATTCCGCAGTTCCTGCCCAGCAGTTATCGCAAGTACGCAGTGGACTTCGACGGGGACGGCCGGCGGGACCTCGTCGACAGTGCCGCGGATGCGATCGGCAGTATCGCGAACTACTATCGCAGCTTCGGGTGGAAAAAAGGCGCGCCGACGATTGTCTCGGCGGAGCCGGGCGAAGCGGACGTCGGGCCCATTCTTGCCGGTGGGATTCGTCCGCACATCACTATCGCCGAGCTCCGCAGCCGCGGCGTGATCGTGCAGGAGCCGGTCGATGACACGGCTGAAGCGACAGTCTTTTACGTCCAGACGGATGCGGGCCCAAAGCTGCTACTCGGACTCAACAATTTCTACGTGATCACGCGCTACAACCGCTCCATCAACTACGCGATGGCGGTGTGGGAGCTCGCGCTGGCGGTGAGGGCCGCTACGTCCCGCTAGCGGTTCCACATCAACTCGATTGCGGGCGTGGAAACGCGACCACGTGATCGATTTCCAGACGTATACCGATCGACTCGCCGACGGCGTGGTTGTGATGGCTCGGCACGAGGGATAACACGCGTCCGCCGCCGGGGAGCTGCAGAGTGTAGAGGAATTCCGCGCCGCGAAAAGCCTTGTGCAGCACGCGGGCCTGCAGAGGGCTGGAGTCGTCGTGGAGGATGTCGTCGGGCCGCAGGAGCACATCCACGTGCGTGCCGGGTTCCAGCGCCTGGGTGAGCCGGCTGCGCAGCGCGCCGAGCTCGAGCCCGATCGTGGCCTCGTCGAGCACCATCCCCGGCAGAAACACGCCCTGACCGATGAAGTCCGCGACAAAACGGCTTGCGGGCTCATGGTACAGGTGATACGGCGTGTCCCACTGCTCGATGCGTCCGTGGCTCATGATGCCGATCTCGTCGGCGATGTTGAACGCCTCGTGCTGATCGTGCGTCACGAGGATGGCCGTCGTTTTCTGATGCTTGAGGATCTCGCGCACCTCGAGACTCAGACGCTCCCGCATCTCCACGTCCAGGTTCGAAAAAGGCTCATCGAGCAGCATGAGCTCCGGGCGCGGCGCCAGCGCCCGGGCAAGCGCTACGCGTTGCTGCTGACCGCCGGAGAGCTCGTGCGGGTAGCGGGTGGCGACCTGGTGCAGTCCGACGATGTCGAGAAGCTCGGCGACGCGCGTGTTTCGTTCCGCCTCGGACGCGTCGCGTAAGCCGAACGCGATGTTCCGCGCCACCGTGAGATGCGGAAAGAGCGCGTAGTCCTGAAACACCATTCCGATGCGACGACGCTCCGCGGGCACCGTGTAGCCGGGGCGACTCATCGCCTTGCCGTGGAGCGCGATCTCGCCGTCGGTGACGGTCTCGAATCCTGCAATGCAGCGGAGGACAGTCGTCTTGCCGCAGCCGCTGGGGCCGAGCAGACAGCCGATCGCACCAGTCTCGAGCTCGAACGAAATGTCCTCCAGCACTGGCCGCTCGTCGTATGAGTGGCTGACGTGCCGCACTTCGAGCAACGCTGACATGGACTGATTATACGTGGGCTCGTTGCAAATGATTCTTGTTAAAGTGAAAATGCGCGGTCTTCCAGGAGCTTGGCGTCTTCACGCAATGAATCGCACTGCATCGCTGGCGTCGTTCAGGCGCCGTGTGCTTCATGTTCCACGGCCGACAGCGCTCGGCGCGCTGACGGTCCTCATTGCGGGTGTCCTCGCTTTGCCCATCGTCGTCGTGCTGAGCAGCGTCTTCACGCCAACGGAAGGTACGTGGACGCATCTCGCTTCTACCGTGCTGCCGGAGTATGTGGTCAATTCGCTGCTGCTCATGCTGGGCGTCGCTTTCGGCGTGATGGTGGGCGGTATCTCGACGGCGTGGCTGACGGTGATGTGCCGCTTTCCGGGCCGCGAAGTCTTCGAATGGGCACTAC
>DASRIK010000355.1:0-3611 GCA_035650035.1 Burkholderiales bacterium
GACAGTGCCTCTCAGCCCGCCGTCGCGCACCAGGAGATTGCTCCCCAGGCCCACGAAGTACACCGCTTCGTCATCCCGCACGCTCCGAAGAAACGTCTGCAGGTCTTCGAGATCCGCAGGCCAGTAGGCGCGATCGACACATCCACCCGCGCGCCAGCTCACATGGCGGCTCATCGGCTCGTTGTGTCGCAACTCACCTCTCGGACGAGAGGGGGAGCGGTGGGAGGCGGGAGGGGCGCTTCCGCCCTCAGGTTCACGCTCGATCACGGCTTCACCTCTCATTCGTTCCCTCGCAACAGCGCCGCCGGCACCGTGCCGATCGAGCCGGCGCCCATCGTGAGCACCACGTCCTCGTCGCGTGCGGCGGACCGGATCGCATCGGGAAGCTCCGCGACCGTCTCGACGAAAATCGGTTCGACTTTCCCGTGCACGCGCACTGCGCGCGCAAGCGCGCGTCCATCGGCTGCAACGATCGGCGCCTCGCCGGCTGCGTATACGTCCGTGATGATCAGCGCGTCGGCCGTGCTCAACACCTTCACGAAATCTTCGAAGCAGTCGCGCGTCCGCGTGTAGCGATGGGGCTGAAACGCAAGAAGCAGCCGCCGCCCGGGAAACGCGCCGCGCGCGGCGGCAAGCGTCGCCGCCATTTCCGCCGGATGGTGGCCGTAATCGTCCACGAGACGGAACTGGCCGCCATCGGGCAAGCGCACGTCCCCGTACTGCTGGAAGCGTCTCCCGACCCCTTTGAATCGAGCCAGCGCCGCCGCGATTTTTTCCTGAGGCACGCCGACTTCGAGCCCCACGGCGATCGCAGCGAGCGCGTTCTGAACGTTGTGCACACCCGGCAGATTCAACGTGACGGGGAACTCCGCCGCCGCTCCGTCGTTCGCCGCGCATTGCACGCGAAATGTCATCTGCCCGTTTCGCGCTTCGATGTCGACCGCGCGGATTTTCGCGTCCTCCGATAGTCCGTACGTTACGACCGTCTTCGGGATCCGCGCGGCGATTTCGCGCACCCCTGGATCATCGATGCAGAGAACCGCGACACCATAGAAAGGCAGGTGCTGCAGGAAGTACACGAAAGCCTGCCGCAGCTTCTCGAGCGAGTGCTCGTACGTATGCATGTGGTCGGCATCGATGTTCGTCACGACCGCAAGGCACGGCTGCAGGTAAAGAAACGAAGCATCGGATTCGTCGGCTTCGACGACGATGAAATCGCCTTTACCGACCCGTGCATTCGAGCCCACGGCTTCGACCCGACCGCCGATCACGAAAGTGGGATCCAATCCGCCTTCGGCGAGCACGGTCGCGGTGAGGCTCGTGGTGGTCGTCTTGCCATGCGTGCCCGCGACGGCAATGCCCTGTTTGAGACGCATGAGCTCGACGAGCATCAGCGCTCGCGGCACGACGGGTATCCCGTTCGCTCGCGCGGCCTGCACTTCAGGGTTCTCTTCGGCGACGGCGCTCGAGACCACCACCACGTTCGCGCCGTCGATCTGCTCGGCCTCATGGCCTTTGTAGACGCGCGCGCCGAGGCTCTCGAGGTGACGCGTGACTGCGCTGTCGTTCACATCCGATCCGCTGACGCGATAGCCGAGGTTGAGCAGGACTTCGGCGATGCCGCTCATGCCGACGCCGCCGATGCCCACGAAGTGCACGTGTTTGACCTTGTGCTTCATTCAGCACTTCCCACGCAATCGAATCGGCGGCTTTCGCCGATTCGGCCGGTCGCATCCCCGGAAACCGGGGCCCCTGCTACTGGCCTCACGGCGATCCGCCATGCCGACGAAATGCACGTGTTTGACTTTGTGTTCACGCCGCGAGCCTCATGCATGCTTTCGCGACGGCCCGCGTCGCATCGGGCTTACCGGCGGCACGTGCGGCACGCGCCATCTTCAGGAGCTTTTCGCGATCGCACTGCGTGAGCAGATCGGCAAGCCGCTCGGGCGTGAGCTCAGGTTGCGGAATCAATATCGCGCCGCCCGCATCGGCCAGAAAGCGCGCGTTGTGCGTCTGGTGATCGTCCACCGCATGCGGGAACGGCACCAGCACCGCCGGCGCGCCAACGGCCGCAAGCTCCGCGATCGTCGATGCGCCCGCGCGGCAGATCACGAGATCGGCTTCCGCGTAGCGCGCGGCCATGTCGTCGATGAACGCGAGGGCTTCGGCATGAACGCCCGCGCGTTCGTAGTTCGCACGCAGCGCTTCGATATGCGCGGCGCCCGCCTGGTGCGTTACGAGCGGCCGTCGCGCGGGGTCCATCAGTGCAACGGCTTTAGGCACTGCTTCGTTCAACGCCGCGGCGCCGAGGCTTCCGCCAATCACGAGCAGACGCAGCGGCCCGGCCCGACCGGCATAACGCTGCTCCGGAGCCGGCACGGCCGCGATGTCGCTGCGCACCGGATTGCCTGTCCATTCCGCTTTGGCGCGTTCGCCGAACGCTTTCGGAAACCCGACCAGGAGCTTGTCCGCAACGAGACTCAGGACGCGATTCGTGAGCCCCGCGACGGAATTCTGTTCGTGCAGCACGAGCGGGCGATTGAGGAGACTCGCCATCATGCCGCCCGGGAAAGCCACGTAACCGCCCATTCCGAGCACCACGTGAGGCCGGTGAGCGAATATCGCGCGAGCGCTCTGCCAGAAAGCGATGAGCAGGTTGAGCGGCAACAGCGCCATGCGCACGATGCCTTTGCCGCGCAGACTGGAGAAGCGGATCCACGCCATCTCATATCCCCTGGCGGGAACGAGGCGGGCTTCCATGCCCGCACGCGAGCCGAGCCACACTACTTTCCAGCCTTGTTCGCGCACGTAATCCGCAACCGACAGCGCCGGGAAGATGTGCCCGCCGGTACCGCCTGCCATGACCATGAGCGTGCGGGAGCCGTGAGCCGTAAGCTGTGAGCCGTTTGCACTGCTCATACGGTGAGGCCCTTGGCAAGCTGGCGATTTTGGCTCCGACATAACTTGTGCTGCGCAAACGTTAGTCTCCGCCGAAATAGGCAGCCATCACGTCGCTCAAACTCTCTTGCAAGTCGACGTGCCATCACACAGTCAATCCCTTTGCAAGCTGCCTATTTTCCCAATCGACGCGCAGCAGGATGGCGAGCGCGACACACGTCGTCGCGATCGCGCTGCCGCCGAACGAAAGCAGCGGCAGCGTGAGACCTTTCGTGGGCAGGATGCCCATGTTGACGCCCATGTTGATGATCGCCTGGACGCCGATCCAGAGCCCGACGCCCTGCGCAACGAGCGAAGCGAAGTAACGCTCGATCATTGCGGCGCGGCGGCCTATCGCGAATGCGCGCGCGACGATCCACGCGAATGCAACGACGATCACGAGCACGCCGGCGAAACCGAGCTCTTCCGCGATGACAGCGAGCAGAAAGTCGGTGTGCGCTTCCGGCAGGTAGAAGAGTTTTTCGACGCTCGCGCCGAGCCCCACCCCGAACCACTCTCCCCGGCCGAATGCGATGAGCGCATGCGAGAGCTGATAGCCTCTTCCATACGGGTCCGACCAGGGATCCATGAAGCCGGCTATCCGTTGCATGCGATACGGTGAGGTCCAGATGAGAAGCACGAATCCGACGAGCAGCATGACGAGGAGACCTGCG
>DASRIK010000356.1:0-3202 GCA_035650035.1 Burkholderiales bacterium
GGATGTGACTTGCGGTACGACGAGTGCGCTTAACTACAAGGTCACACCGATCGCGTTCCTGCCGCACTGAAGACCAAGGTGCGAGTATGCGTGAAAAGTAATATGGTGACACCCTTCACATGAAATTTCTCGTGTGCAGCGATGACAGCTCCTCCGCGTCTCCTTCTGAAAAGCCCAGCCGCAAAAGCCGCTTTCTGCGGCCGGTGTGCATTTCTTCAACCAGCCTCGCGACATGATCGTAGCCCGTTGCAATGTCCGCAGGCGACCACGATCCCGCCGCGAACAGCACCAGCGCGTCGAACACCTCCGCGTTCAGCCCGGCGGTGTGACGCAGCGCGTCGTGCCGCCGCCGCACGGCGTTGGCGAGCAGCCCGAGAACCGAAGCGTCCGACTGGATGTGCTCGCGCAGATGCGCCATGCCGAAGGCGACGTGCCGCGCTTCGTCCTGGGCGGCGAGCCTGCAGACGGCGCTCGTCACGGGATCGGGCGCAAACCGCTCGAGGAACCATAGCAGCGACAGAAACGTGCCCTCGCCTAACACCGAGAGCAGGAACGAGGCAACGGCGAAATCTGGTTCTTCGACGAGCGTCTGCAGCGATGCCTGGCCGCCAGCCGTCGAGAGCCCCGGTCGCCGCCCCTTCAGCAGAGCGCGCCGTGTGAACACCTCCATGTGCCGCGCTTCATCCGCCGCCTGCACGGCAAGCACTTGCATGACCTCTCGAAAATGCGGGTGCAGTTGCGCGATAAAACGGCTGGGCACAATCAAGGCCGCCGTCTCGTTCTCTACCAGGTAGGTCATGATCTGCACAACCGCGTCTTCCACTTCGTCAGGCAGATCGAACTCGACATCCCATGGAATGGCGGTGGCCGGATCCCACTGCGCGGCAGTGGCCTGCGCATATAAGCGAATTGCGTCCGCCGACCATACCTGCGCCTTCTCGGCTAGCGGAAAGTGGAACTCGGGCGATCCTGATTCAACGAGCGCGCCGCGAGCGGCCAATCCCCAGCGCTGCGGCGGACGGTCGACGATTGCAGCCGGATTCAGCGCATCTGCGCCTCCGGCCCGCTCCGCTCCACTCCAACGCTGCGACGATGCGGGACCGCGTACGATCACCGCGCATGTGGGATCAAGCTCCGGCGATTGAAACTCGTGTCCTTCGGCCCGGCACCATGTACGCAAGTGAACGAGGAGATCCGGAGCAGTGCCGCTGACTGTGATGGGATGCCCGTCAGCAGCAGCACGCAAAGCACGCTTGACGAGCAAGGCTCCGCCGCGGTCGAAGCTCAGGTCTTGGAGGTCTACGCGCATCGTTTCGATACGGTCGCGACGAAGTCATCCAGGTACGAGAAACGGTCGACCGCATCGGCGAGGAGCGTATACCCTTCAGTCCTGCCCGGCAGCCATTGCTTGAGCCCTTCCAGATCGAGCAGCCGCCGGACCTGCGCATCGGAGTACGACATGTCGAGCAGCAGTTCCCGAAAGCGCGCCCCTCGACCGCGGGCGCCGTGTCCAGCACTGTGAAATTGCAATGATCGTACGCGGGCGTTTGTCCAATCGTGCGCGTTGCGCCGGCCGATATTGCGCCCTCCTGCACGAACAGGAGATGATTGCCGTCGATGAGACAGGCCGCGTCGCATTCTCCGCGGCTGAGCGCGCGCGCAGCTTCGCGCTCGCCGCCAATGTGATCGCCGTGCTTGCCGCGCAGCAGATCGAATTCAACGACGGTGAAATCTCGATTGGGCTCGAGTCCATGCCGCGCGAGAAAGCACAACGGTATGAGCGTGGCCTGGGGCGAATCAGCGGCTCCTACGGCCACTCGCCTGCCTTTCAGATCCGCAATCGTTCGAACATCACCGTCAGCGCGGGCGATTATGATCGAGGTCAGATCGCGATCGGTGTCGCGCATACAGATCGCTTCCGCGCGGCGGCCCGCTGCCCGCGCAATGCGCTCTGCCTGGAGCCACGCCAGCGGCGAGTTCCACGCGACGTGGATCTGCCCGGCGAAAAGAGCCTCCACCTGGCGTTCGTAGTTCGTGTACAACACGTAGTCGAACGGAAGGCCGCGTTCTTCGAAATAGGCAAGAAAGCCGTCCCAGATCGTGACGACTTTCGGATCGTAGGCGACAGCGCCGAGCAGCAGAGGACTTCGATTCATTCACTAGCTCCTTAGAAGAGCGGGATTCCGCAGACGGCCTTGCCGATGAAGTCGTAGAGAATGTCCGTGGTTGGCGCCATCACGCCGGCAGCGCGAGCGTCGCGGAAAAATCGCTCGACGGCGACGTCTTTCCGGAACGCGGCTCCGCCGCAAACGCGCATCGCGAGATCGAGCACTTCGTTTGCACACTCGCCAGCAGCCGCCTTGCACTCCAGCACGCGCAAAGTAGCATCGGCGCGCTGGGCCGATATCGCCGCCAGGGTATCGGAGAGCAAAGCTGCCGACATATCGGTCTTCACGCGCATGCGCGCCATGTAATTGCGAATCGTTGGTAGATCAGCAAGAGACGCGCCGGTATCGGAGTGCTGAGTGCGAGCGACGTGTTCGATTGTCCGGCGGACTGCTCCCGCCATCAGCCCGTTGGAGCAGGCGGCACTGAGAACCGCGAACACCGGCAGGACGACACTCATCATGATTTCGAAGCCCTGGCCATCGGACCCGAGCATCGCCGAGTGAGGCACCTTGACGCCGGTTGCCGATACCGGACATGAGTCATTGCCGCGCAATCCAAGCCCTTCGAACGGTCCCTGGACTTTCAGTCCGGAGGACGATGCCGGCACCAGCCACAATGTGCTCAGGCCCTCAGCGGCGACAGGTCGCGAAGACCACACGTACGCCGTCGTATTCGACGCTGAAGTGACCCAGCTTTTGGCGGCGTTGAGAACGACCTTGCCATCGCGCTCCTCGGCGGTGCTGTTAGGAGCCCAGAAGTGACTGCGGGAACCCGCCTCACTAAAAGCGAGCGTGCTCAGGTGGGAGCCGGCGGCCGCCTCGCGGCGCACATCGATAGAAGCATGCGCTTCGAGAACGGCGACGCCGGAATAGTGCATCGTGAGGACCATCGCAGTGGATCCACACTCTTCGGCAACACGCCCCACGATTCGAGCGGCTCCGGCCAAACCGAGGTCCAGACCTCCCGATGCGGCTGAACTCAGCGCGCCGAGCAGCCCTGCGTTTTTCAGTGCCGTTATCGAAGCTGACGGGAA
>DASRIK010000357.1:0-4811 GCA_035650035.1 Burkholderiales bacterium
ACCTCGGTCATCGGCGCCATGGGCAACGCCGGCCAGACGAACTATGCCGCGGCGAAATCCGGCGTCACCGGGTTCACGAAAGCGCTTGCGCGCGAAGTCGGCAGCCGCAACATCACGGTGAATTGCGTCGCGCCCGGCTTCATCGACACGGACATGACCCGGGAGCTGCCCGAAAATCAACGCACTGCGCTGCTCGCGCAAATTCCGCTCGGCCGGCTTGGCGACGTCGACGATGTCGCGCACGCGGTGCTCTTTCTCGCGTCGGCGGGTGCTTCGTATATCACCGGATGTACTTTGCACGTGAACGGCGGGATGCACATGGAATAGCGCGCGTGCGGCGTGGCGTGGGCACTCTGAATGCTTTGTTTTTCAAACGCTTTTGACAATTGGATTGTGGTAGAATCGCCGTCGCTTTCAGCCCCCGTCCCGCTTCGTCAGGGACGGCCGCGGACTCATTGATCACACGCAGAAGAAAGGGGACCTTAATGGAGAACATCGAGCAACGGGTCAAAAAAATTGTTGCCGAGCAATTGGGCGTGAACGAAGCCGACGTGAAGAACGAATCGTCCTTCGTGAACGACCTCGGCGCCGATTCGCTGGACACCGTGGAGCTCGTCATGGCCCTCGAAGAAGAGTTCGAGACCGAAATACCTGACGAGGAAGCGGAGAAGATCACCACCGTGCAGCAGGCGGTGGACTATATCAAGTCTCACGCCAAAGCCTGACTGGCCGGTTGCGCGGTGCAAATTTGGCAAGACGCAGAGTAGTTGTCTCAGGCCTGGGGATCGTCGCACCGGTCGGGATCGGCCTTTCGGAGGCGTGGTCCAATATTCTCGCCGGGAAATCCGGTATCGGCCGTATCACCCGTTTCGACGTTTCGTCGTTCCCGTCCCAGATTGCGGGTGAGGTCAAAGGGTTCGACGTCAGCAAGTACCTGGCGCCGAAGGAAGCGCGCCGCTTCGATACCTTCATTCATTATGGCCTCGCTTCCGCGATTCAGGCGATCGAGGACGCGGGGCTCGACCTCGACAAGCTGAATCGCGAGCGCATCGGCGCGTGCATAGGCTCCGGCATCGGTGGCTTGCCGCTCATCGAGGAGACGCACAATGCCGTGCTGGCCGGTGGTCCCCGGAAGATCTCGCCGTTCTTCGTGCCGGGCACGATCATCAACATGATCGCGGGACAGATCTCGATCATGTATGGCCTCAAAGGTCCCAATCTCGCCCTGGTAACGGCCTGCACCACGGCGAATCACTGCATCGGGGACGCCGGCAGGCTCATCGAATACGGCGATGCTGACGTGATGGTTGCCGGCGGATCGGAATGCACGATATCTCCGCTCGGGCTCGGCGGTTTCGCTGCAGCTCGCGCGCTCTCCACGCGTAACGACGATCCCGAGGGCGCAAGCCGTCCGTGGGACAAGGACCGCGATGGCTTCGTGCTCGGCGAAGGTGCCGGCATGCTGGTGTTGGAGGAGTACGAGCACGCGAAAGCGCGTGGCGCCCGCATCTATTGCGAGCTCAAAGGTTACGGCATGAGCGCCGACGCACACCACATTACGGCGCCCTGCGAAGACGGCGACGGGGCTCTGCGCTGCATGGTAAACGCGTTGCGCAACGCCGGGCTCGACCCCGACCGGGTCGATTACGTGAACGCGCACGGGACATCGACGCCGCTCGGCGATATCGCGGAAACGGTGGCGGTGAAACGCTGCTTCGGCGATCACGCCCGCAAGCTCGCCGTGAGCTCGACCAAGTCGATGACCGGGCACTTGCTCGGAGCGGCCGGCGGTATCGAAGCCGTGTTCTCGGCCCTGGCGATTCGCGATCAAGTCGCGCCTCCGACGATCAATCTGGTGAACCAGGATCCTCAATGCGACCTGGACTATGTGCCGAACACCGCTCGGCCGATGAAAATCGACAACGTGCTGTCGAATTCATTCGGTTTTGGCGGCACCAACGGCACGCTGGTGTTCGGCAAGGTCTAGGGGTCGGAGGCTCCTTCCACGCAGCGTCCCGGGGTCACGCGCGGACATGATCCTCATCAATGGCGAGGCGCGCTCGGAGATTTCCGCCATGGACCGGGGACTCGCTTATGGCGACGGTATTTTCCGAACCTTTCCGGCCCGCCAGGGCCAGCCCCTGTCGTGGCGGCGGCACTACGCCAAACTCGCGCACGATGCCGGTGTCCTCAAGCTTGCGATGCCGGAAGCCGATGTCCTGGAGAGCGAAGTCAGAGCCGTCTGCAAAGACCATGGCGCGTGTGCGGTGAAGATCGTGCTTACCCGTGGCGCCGGTCTCCGAGGCTACCGCTACGCGGGCGACGAACGCCCGACGCGTATCGTGTCTGCGGGCCCGCTGCCGGCCGAAGCGATCGAAAATCGCTCGCGCGGCGTCAAAGTTCGACTGTGCTCGCTGAGACTCGCTGCACAACCGGCCCTGGCAGGCGTGAAGCACCTCAACCGCCTCGAAAACGTGCTCGCGCGCGCCGAGTGGCAGGATCCGCAGATCGCGGAAGGGATATTGTGCGATGACCAGGGACACGTAATCTCCGGCACGATGACGAACATCTTCATAGCGGTTGACGGCGCCCTGGCAACCCCCGGTCTCGACCGGTGCGGCGTCGCGGGCGTCACCCGTGAGCGCGTAATGCAAGCCGCCGAGCCGAACGGCATTTCGTGCATGGTGACGACACTTTCCTGGACGGACGTCCAAGGCGCTGACGAAGTGTTCCTCGTGAACAGTCTTGCCGGAGCATGGCCGGTTCGCGACCTGAACGGCGAGGCGCGTGTTCCCGGCGCCATGACCCGCGCGGTGCAGCAGTGGCTCGATGTGGAGGACGATGCGTAAAGCACTGAAGCGCACCATTCTCGCGGTGCTCATACCGCTGCTCGCCATAGCCGCGTGGTGCGTCTATTACCCGTTCGGGCCGCTCTCGCTCAAGAGCTCACCGGTTTCGTTCACCATCAATACCGGGAGCAGCCTGCGCAGCGTCTCGCAGCAGATGGTGCAGGCGGGGGTTCTCGACGCCGCGCTGCCTTTCGAGGTGCTGACGCGGCTCCTCGGCGATCCGAAGAACGTCAAGGCGGGCAATTACGAGATCGAGTCGGGTGTAACGCCGCTCGAGCTCATGGAGAAGCTCACGCGCGGCGACTACAACGCGCTCGCCATCACGTTCGTCGAAGGCTGGACGTTTCGCCAGCTGCGCAAAGTGCTGAACGAGCATCCCGCGCTCAAGCATGACACGCGCGATCTTTCCGAAGCGGAAATCCTCCAGCAGCTCGGCCTGCAACAGGAATCCCCTGAAGGTCTTTTCTTCCCCGACACCTACCACTTCAGCCAGGGCGTGTCCGATCTGAACATCCTGCGCCGCTCGTCACAGCTCATGCAGAAGCACCTCACGGCCGAATGGGAACGGCGTCCGCCAAGCCATCCGCTGACCACGCCGTACGAGGCGCTGATCCTTGCTTCGATCGTGGAAAAAGAGACCGGCAAACCCGTGGAACGCTCGCTCATCTCGGCGGTATTCCTGAACCGCCTGAAAGCGGGCATGAGGCTGCAGACCGATCCCACCGTGATCTACGGGCTCGGCGAGCTTTTCGACGGCAATCTGCGCAAGCAGGACCTCGTTACCGATCATCCCTATAACACGTACACCCGCGGCGGCATGCCGCCGACGCCCATCGCGATGCCAGGGCTCGCGTCGATTCGCGCGGCGCTCCATCCCGCGCCGACCGACGCGCTGTATTTCGTCGCCAAAGGCGACGGCAGCTCGCATTTTTCGCGCAGCTACGAAGAGCACGACCGCGCGGTCACGAAATATCAGCGCTCCGGCAGCAAACGTGAGACGAAATAGATTCATCACGCTGGAGGGCCTGGACGGCGCAGGGAAAACCACCCATCTCGAATGGCTGGCGGCGGATCTGAAAGCGCGCGGGCTCGAGGTGTGCATGACTCGGGAGCCGGGCGGCACGCCGACAGGCGAGGCGCTGCGCGCGCTGCTCCTTCACCCGCAGCAGAGCCTTCATGCCGAAACCGAGACGCTGCTCATGTTCGCGGCGCGGCGCGAGCACCTGGAAAAAGTCATCCTGCCGGCGCTCGACGCAGGCGAGTGGGTGTTGTGCGACCGTTTCACCGACGCGACTTTCGCATATCAGGGTGGCGGCAGCGGAGTTGCCTGGGAAAAGATCGCGGCGCTGGAGTCCTGGGTTCAGCGAGGGTTCCAGCCGGATCTCACACTCTATTTCGATATCGAGCCGGAGAACGCGCGATCGCGGATGACCGCGGTGAGGCAGCCCGACCGGTTCGAGCAGGAGCGCGAAGCGTTTCATCGCGCGGTGCGCGCGGCCTATCTGCGTCGCGCGGCTGAACATCCGGAACGGATCCGCGTCATAGATAGCAACAGATCCATCCCGGAGATTCGGCTGCATCTTCGGGGTATCCTGCAAACCCTGTTCTGATCGGTCGGAGCATCGAGCGTGTCTCTCCCAGATTGGCATTCGGCGCAATTTCAACGCCTCATCGCCGCGAAGGCGAAGCTCCCGCACGCGCTGCTCCTCTCGGGCCCGGCCGGCATCGGCAAGCTCGCGTTCGCACGGGCGCTCGCGCGAGCGCTGCTCTGTGAAGCGCCTGAAGGTGATGGCCACGCGTGTGGCCAATGCACCGCCTGCGCCTGGTTCGAAACCGGCACGCATCCCGATTTCCGCCAGATCGAGCCGGAGCCCACTGACAAGGACGATGAGGAGGGGGGCCGCAAGACGAGCATCGGCGTGGAGCAGGTTCGGGCGCTCACCGACTTCATCAACATGTCGA
>DASRIK010000358.1:0-2977 GCA_035650035.1 Burkholderiales bacterium
GTATATGGATGCAGCGGTTTCGCGAAAAGCTCCCGCGCGCTCGCCTGCTCGGTCATCTTCGCCGCGTACATGACATTTACGCGATCGGCATAGCGCGCGACGATGCCAAGGTTGTGCGTAATCACGACCATTGCGATGCCGAGATCGCGCGACAGATCCTTCATGAGCTTGAGAATCTGCGCCTGGATCGTGACGTCGAGCGCGGTCGTCGGCTCGTCGGCGATGATCAGCTTCGGATTGCACGCGAGACCGATCGCGATCATCACGCGCTGACGCATGCCGCCCGAGAACTGGTGCGGGTACTGGTCGAGCCTGCGTTCCGCGTCGGGGATGCCGACCATCCTCAGGAGCTCTGCGGAGCGCTTGCGCGCGGCAGGGACGCCCATGCCGATGTGGATCATGAGCGGCTCCATGATCTGAAAGCCGATCGTGAGCACCGGGTTGAGCGAGGTCATCGGCTCCTGGAAGATCATCGAGATGTCGCGGCCGCGAATCGCGCGCATTTCGTCGTCCGAGAGCTTCAGCAGATCGCGTCCTTCGAAAAGGATGCGTCCGCGCACGATGCGGCCTGCGGGCTTCGCGAGCAGTCGCATGATCGCGAGCGACGAAACCGATTTACCGCAACCCGACTCGCCGACGAGCGCGACCATTTCCCCCCGGCGCACCGTGTAGGAAATGCCTTCGACCGCGCGCACGACACCGCGCGTGGTGACGAAATGCACGTGCAGGTCGTCGACTTCGAGCAGGAACGGGCCGCTCGGCGCCGCGTCGCGCACCGCGACAGTCGCAGTGGGCTGGTCCATCCTCCTCCGGAAGTGCTGCTTGTAGGTTGTCGAACGCAGGCTATGGACCGTCTGCGGGGTTGTCAAGCACAGAGGTCAAGCGCTGCGTGCAGCACACGCGCCACGTGAACCGCCTCACGCGTCGTGCCATCGCGTATCTGATGCCGGCAGCTCGTCCCGTCGGCGACGATGAGTGTGTCCACAGCCGCATCACGAACGCGGGGCAGCAGCGAAAGCTCCGCCATTTTCATCGACACTTCGTAATGTGATGCTTCGTAGCCGAAGCTCCCGGCCATCCCGCAGCAGCTCGACTCGATCGTCTCCACGCTCAACCCGGGAACGAGCTTGAGCGCGCGCTCGACATCGCTCATCACGGCGAAAGCTTTCTGATGGCAGTGCCCGTGCAGGAGCGCTTTCTTCTGCGCGAGCGGCTTCAACTTCAAGTCGAGCCGGCCCGCGTCGAGCTCGCGCGCAATGAACTCTTCAAATAGAAAAGCGTTCAGATCGAGCTCGGCCGTTTCCGGTCCGGGCAGCATCGACAGGTACTCGTCGCGCAAGCCCAGAACGCACGAAGGCTCGAGGCCGACGACCGGAATGCCGCGCTCGACGTACGGCAGCAGCGTATCGAGCATGCGACGAGCTTCGCGACGGGCTTCGTCCACCAGGCCGTGTGCGAGGAACGTGCGTCCGCAGCAGAGCGGGCGTGCGCCGTCCGCCGCGAGCGGAAGATGCACGGTGTAGCCCGCCGCCTGCAGCACCGCCACCGCCGCGTGGGCGTTTTCGGGCTCGAAGTACCGGTTGAAGGTATCGATGAAAAGAACGACCTCGCGATTGTCGCGTCCCCGAAGCACGGGGGCTGCGCGGAAGGCGTCTTTTCGCCATTTTGGAAGCGCGCGCTTCGGCGCGAATCCCAGCATCGACTTGGACGCGGACGAGATCGCGTTCGTAAGCGGCGCCAGGCGCGAGGCCCATGGCGCATAGCGCGGCATGTACGCGACCACGCGGTCCTTGAGCGTCCAGCCGTGCCGCCGCTTGTAGTGGTATAGGAATTCCACTTTCATCTTGGCCATGTCGACGCCGGTCGGGCACTCGCGCCTGCAGCCTTTGCACGAGACGCACAGATCCAGCGTTTCGTACAGCGCATCGGAAGTGAACGCATCCGGACCGAGCTGACCCGAGATCGCCAGGCGCAGCGTATTCGCGCGTCCGCGCGTAAGGTGCTGCTCGTCGCGAGTCGCGCGGTACGACGGGCACATCGTCCCCGCATCGAACTTGCGGCAATGGCCGTTGTTGTTGCACATCTCGACGGCTTTGTCGAAGCCGCCCCACTCGCTCCAGTCGAGAACCGTCTTGATCGGTTGAACGGCATATCCGGGTTTGAAGCGAAAGAGCGCCCGGTCGTCCTGCTTCGACGGACGAACGATCTTGCCGGGATTCAACAGCCCTTTCGGATCGAAAAGCGTCTTGATTTCTTCGAACGCGCGCGTCAGCTTCGGCCCGAAGAAAGGCGCAATCCATTCCGAGCGCACGAGACCGTCGCCGTGCTCACCCGAATACGCTCCCTTGTATTGCCTCACGAGCTCGGCAGCCTCCTCGGCAATAGCACGCATTTTCACCGCACCATCCGCGCGCATGTCGAGAATCGGGCGCACGTGCAGGCAACCTACGGACGCGTGCGCGTACCATGTGCCGCGCGTGCCGTGCTTTTCGAAAACACGAGTGAGGCGATCCGTGTACTCCGCAAGGTGCTGAAGCGGCACGGCGCAGTCTTCGATGAACGATACGGGTTTCCCGTCGCCTTTCATCGACATCATGATGTTCAGGCCCGCTTTGCGCACCTCCCACACGTCGCGCTGAAGCGCCGCGTCAGTGATCTCCACAACGCTGTCCGGGAACCCGAGCTCGCCCATGAGCTCGACGAGCTCTCTCAGACGCGCAAGCTGCTCGCCGCGGTCTTCGCCTGCGAACTCCACGAGCAGAATCGCTTCGGGCGTGCCGCGGATGAATTGCTGCACGGTCGAACGAAACGCGGGATTTTCACGCGCAAGCTGGATCATCGTGCGGTCGACGAGCTCCACCGCGGTGGGCTTCAGCTTCACGATGTGTTGCGGCGCCTCCATCGCTTTGTAGAAGCCCGGGAAGTGGCAGACGCCGAGCGTCTTGTGCTTCGGCAGCGGCGCGAGATCGAGGTGGAT
>DASRIK010000359.1:0-8432 GCA_035650035.1 Burkholderiales bacterium
CAGGGGCTGCACCCGCGCGGCAACTTCGAAGCCTTCGTGCGCGCGGCGTCCAAGGATAAATGGCTCGAAGCGCACGGCCTCGAGCACTGGACGCACTTCTACACCGATTATGGCGTCAAGGTTCAGAAGCGCTTCTTCGGTCACTTCCTCAAAGGCGAGCGGACCGGCTGGGAAGAACAGCCGCGCGTGCAACTGCAGGTGCGGCACATGGACAAGTTCGTGGAGCGTCATGAGAACGAGTGGCCCATCGCGCGCACCAAATGGACGAAGCTGCACCTCGATCCCGCGGGCACGCTGAACCGCGAGCCCTGCAGGACTGCGGAAGCGGTCACGTTCGATGCGCTCGGCGAAGGCCTCACGTTCATATCGCGCCCTTTCGAAGCCGAAACAGAGATCACCGGACCTCTCGCCGCGCGGCTGTTCGCTTCATCGTCGACAGCCGATGCCGATCTTTTTCTCGTCTTTCGCGTCTTCACGCCGGATCTGCGCGAAGTCGTGTTCATGGGCGCGATCGATCCCCACACGCCGATTGCGCAAGGCTGGCTGCGCGCATCGCATCGCAAGCTCGATCAGAAGCTTTCGACGCCGTGGCGGCCTTACCATACGCACGACACCTCGCAGCCGCTGCGGCCCGGCGAGATCGTGGCGCTGGATATCGAGCTGTGGCCGACCAGCATCGTCGTACCGGCGGGCCATCGCGTCGCGCTGACCGTGCGAGGCCGCGACTACGAGTTCGCAAAATCCACGGGTGCGAGGCTCTCGAACTTCAAGAACGAGTTGAAAGGCTGCGGGCCTTTTCTGCACGACGACCCGCGCGATAGGCCAAAATCACTTTTTGGCGGCCGCACGACGCTCCACATGGGCCCACAGCACCATGCGTACGTGCTGATGCCGTTCGTGCCGCCGCGGTAGTTTTTGGGAGAAACAGACATGTACGTCGCAGAGAGCAAACGCCTGACGCTCGCAGGCGCGCGCAAGATGATGGAGACCGCGACAGCGATCGCCGAACGCGAGCGCATCTCGATCTCCGTCGCAATCGCCGATGCGGGTGGTCACCTCATGCTTTTTCAGCGCATGGACGGGGGCCGCTTCCATACCGTTCATTCGTCGACGACCAAAGCTGTGTGCGCCGCGTCGAACAAACGCCCGACGACCGCCAAGGGCGCGCAGGGACAGGCACTCGATACGACTCACGCTATCGGGCTCGCGCTCGCCGCGGGCGCTGAACGGTGGACCGCGATGGAAGGCGGCTACCCGATCATTTTCGACGGCGAGTGCGTCGGCGGTATCGGCGTGAGCGGCGGCACGTGGGAATTCGACGATCGCGTTGCGCGCGAAGCGCTCGGTTCGATCGGCGCGAGCCACGATATCGACAAGAAGTAACGACGGAGGAGCGGCATGGCTTTCGAGCCGGTCAGGGTTGGATGCGTCGGCATGGGCTGGTGGTCGGACGTGCTCGCGGACGCGATCAAGCGCTCAGGCAAGCTCAGGATCGTTGCGTGCTACACGCGTTCGCCGGAAAAGCGGCAGGCGTTCGCGTCCAAGTACGACTGCAGGGCGGCGGAAAGCTACGAGGCCATGCTGAAGGATGCTGCAGTCGAAGCGATCATCAACACGACGCCGAACAACGTTCATGCGGAGACCACCGAGGCTGCAGCGGGCGCGGGACGCCATGTCTTTCTGGACAAGCCCATCGCGAATACGATTGCCGATGCGCGCGCGCTCACGAAAGCGTGTCGCGACGCCGGGGTAGTGCTCGCGCTTGGTTACCAGAGGCGGAAGGAAAGTCACTTCCGCTGGATACGCCAACAGATCGACGCCGGCGTCTTCGGCAAGCTCGTGAACGCCGAAGCGAATATCAGCCGCGACCGGCTGGGCAAGATCGATCTCACTTCGTGGCGCTATACGGCCGAAGGCATGCCCGGCGGGGTGATGCTCCAGATCGGCATCCATTACACGGACGTTCTCGAGTACCTCATCGGCCCCATCAAAGCCGTGAGCGGTCGGCTCGCGCAGCTCGTGCTGCCCGGCGACAACCCGGACGTGGCGAGTCTCGTCCTCGAGCATGAGAACGGCGCGCTTTCGACCCTCAACGCGAGCTACGCTTCGGCTTCGGAGTACTACGCGATGAACATCTACGGCAAGGAAGCGAGCGCGTACTACGATCTTCACCAGGGCTTGCGCTTTCTCAAGCGCGGGAGTGAACGTGCTTCCAGCGTGGAGTGTCCGAAGAACGACCCGATCGTCGAAGAACTCGAGGAATTCGCGGCCGCCGTGCGCGGTGGAACAACGCCTGAAATGGACGGCGAGCGCTCGACGTCCTCGCTCGCAGTGCTGCTCGCCGGCATCAAATCGGCGCGGGAGGGCAGGCGCGTGGAGCTCGCGGAGATCCTGGTTTGAAATCCGGAAGATCGTACAATTCGCTCGGATAACCGTACCGAAGTTCCCGCTCGCCGGAGGTGCTGATGCATGCCGCACCCGTAAATCACGAACACCGCGCCACGCAATACCTTGCGCTCGATTACGCGACACACGTAGTCATGCGACGACACTCCGAGTAGCGTGGAGCATTTGTTCCTGTTCAATAACTGACAGTCTCCGTCGGGTTCGAGCTACACTTCCCGCGCGCACGGGCCGCTCCGCCATCTGGTTGAGCAGACGGCAGCCGTCTTGGGGAATTGGAGCGTACATGTGTGGTTTCGCTGCGGTGATGCGATTCAGGCCCGGCATGCCGGAGTTGGCCTGCGTCATCGATCGAATGGCGGCGGTTATCCGTCACCGCGGCCCGGACGACGAGGGACGCTTCATCTCCGAGCACGTCGCGATGGGTATTCGGCGGCTCGCCATTCTGGACACCTCACCGCACGGGCACCAACCGATGTCGACAGACGACGGCGACATGACCTTGGTGTTCAACGGGGAGATCTACAACTACATTGAATTGCGGCGTGAGCTCGAAGCTTCAGGTTATCGCTTCCAGTCGAGCGGCGATACAGAGGTTCTTCTCGCTGCTTACCGCCACTGGGGATCGGAATGCCTCACGAAGCTGAACGGGATGTGGGCGTTTCTCATTTACGATCGGCGCAAGCGTAAGCTCTTCGGCTCCAGGGACCGGTTCGGCATCAAGCCACTATACCGCTACAGCAACCGCGAATATTCTCTCTTCGCTTCCGAGATCAAATCGATTCGCGCTAGCGGCCTTTACCGCGGCAGCACGAATTGGCCTACGGTCTCCCGATTTTTAACGGAAGACCGGCTCGACGACACGCACGAAACGTTCTATACAGGTATAGAGCAAATCCCGGCGGGCACGGCGTTCGAGCTGACACAGGATGGGCGATTCACACAATGGCGCTACTGGTCGCTCGAAGAGACCACCCCGTTCCACACTGGTGATCCCGCCCGCGTCTTTGCGGAGCTCTTCGAGGATGCCGTGCGCGTACACATGCGCAGCGACACCCCTGTCGGCATCCACTTGTCAGGCGGGCTCGACTCGACGTCGATCGCTTGCGCATCGGCACGCGTGCGAAACGCAGCGCACGCAACGGAGCCGCTGAAGGCTTTTTCCTACATTGCGCCCGAGTTCGACGAAACACGGTATATCGATGACACGATAGAACAGACGAGGGCCCCGCTCATCAAGCTGTGCACTGACCCAGCACGTCTGTGGGACGTGCTTCAGGAAGTGTTATGGTTTCAGGACGAGCCGATGCACAGCATTACGCCGCTTGTTGGCTACGAATTGATGCGGCTTTCGGCCGCCAACGGCGCAAAGGTGATCTTGAACGGCCAGGGCGCAGATGAAGTTATCGGTGGTTATGGCAGCTACTTCGGCGATTATTGGTGCACTCTGCTGAGGCGCGGCGACGCATGGCGGGCCTGGGACGAAATCGGACACTATGTCGCCGCACACGGAGGCAAGCGAACGCATTTGTACATGCGGCAGTGGCGGCGCCTCGCGCAAGAGCGCCTGGGCGCCGTTGGGATTTACAGGCGCGCAGCGCGGTGGAATCGACAACGGACCGATGTCAAGGGCGCATGGTTCAGCCCCGGTTTGCTGCGACACGAGACCCCGGAGGAAAGGATCGCTCGTCCGACGGACCTGAATGCGCAACTCGCGCATTCGGTGTACCGATCTCCACTGCCACTGTATCTTCGTATTGAAGATCGGAACTCAATGGCGCACTCAGTCGAAGCGCGACTGCCCTTCCTCGATCACCGCCTGGTTTCGTTATGCTTCAGCCTTCCAGCCGAGTGGCACTTGCGCGGACCATGGAACAAGTATGTGCTACGCGAGGCCATGCGCGGCCGTATTCCCGAGTCGGTGCGCAGTCGAATTGACAAGATGGGGTTTCCGACACCGGCGCGCGGCTGGTTCGCGGATACGCTCTACACACCCATACTCGACATGCTCAATAGCCGGGCGGCACGGGAGCGGGGGATTTACGATATGACCGCGATAATGCGTGACATAGACCGCCATCGTCGCGGAGAAATCGATATTACACAGAAAATATCGGATGTCGCACAGTTCGAAGTGTGGTGCTCGCTGGATAGCGCCGTTCGGCAGCCCACGACGCATGCGAGAGCATACGGATGAGCTATGGCGCTGGAGCAGCAGCGGTGAAAACCAGGATCCATTTTCTGGCTTTGTCAGTGCTGCTCGTCGTCCAGCAGGTCTGGGCACAGGAACCTGCTGCTTATCCCAAGCGCGGGAATATCGAAATGACGGTGCTTTTCCCGGCGGGCTCTTCGGCCGACGTCACGGCGCGACTGCTCGCGCAAGGGATGGCAAGAAATCTCGCGGCGAACGTCGTCGTCGTGAATCGCCCCGGCGCCGGTGGCGCGATCGGCTACAAGCACGTCGCGAGTCAGAAGCCTGACGGCTACAACCTCGTCTGGAATTCGAACTCGATTTCCACGACGTACCATTCCGGCCAGCTCGCGTTCGACTATCGGGCGTTCGATCCTGTCGCGCGAGTGCTGATCGAGTCGCCGGTGCTCGCGGTCCGCGGAGACGCACCGTGGAAGACGCTCGCCGATCTCATCAAGGACGCCAAAGCCCGGCCGGGCAAAATCACTGTCGCGAACTCGGGCGTCGGCAGTCACACGCACATCACTTCCGTCGCGCTTTTCAAAGGCGCGGGCGCTGCGGTCCTCGACGTGCCCTATTCCGCCGCGCAGATCGTCCCGAGCCTTCTCGGCGGTCACGTCGACGCGATGGTGCAGTTACCGGGTGCACTCGCGGGGTCCGTGCAGAGCGGAGCCTTGCGTATCCTCGCGGTCGTCACGCAGAAACGCGATACGGCGCTTCCCGACGTTCCGACCGCTCAGGAGCTTGGAGTGGACGTGGCACTGGACGCCTGGAGAGGCATCGCGGTGCCCAGAGGCACGCCGAGGAACGTCGTGTCCGCGCTCGAGACCGCGGTTCGGGCCACAGTGGAGAGCCCCGAATTCGTGCAGGGCAGCGAGAAGCTCAACGTCAGGCCTGCTTTCCTGCCGGGGCAGGAATTCGGCGAGCTCATCGCGAAGGAAGACGCGCAGCTCGCAAAGATCATGCAGCAGATCGGACTGAAGAAGTAGCTACTCCACTTTCAATTTCGCCAGCTTTATCGCCTGTCCCATCCGCGCGTAGTCCTCCCTGATCACCCGCAGCATTTCCTGCGGCGTGCTGCTGACCGGCTCTCCCCCTGCCCGCTCCATCTGCTCGCGCGTTTGCGGATCCGATAGCGCCTTCAACATCGTTGCGTGCAGCTTGTCGACGATGGGTTTGGGCGTGCGCCTGGGCGCCATGAGGCCAGCCCAGCCGGTCGAGACATAGCCCGGCACGCCGGATTCGATCACGGTCGGAATGTCGGGCGTAAGCGGCGAACGCTTTTCACCGCCGCTCGCGATCGCCCGCAAGCGACCGGCACGCACGTGCCCCATCACGGCGGGCGCCGGCGCGATCGTGAACTGCGCTTCGTTGCCCATCACCGCGACCAGAGACGCGCCGCCTTTATAGGGCACGTGCACCACGTCGATGCCCGCCATGTGGGCAAAGAGCACGCCGGCCAGGTGGCTCTGAAAACCGGAGCCGGCATTCGCCATGTTGTACTTCCCGGGACTTGCCTTGGCGAGCGCGATCAGATCCTTCACGCTTTTCGCCGGGAACCCGGGGTTCAGCACGAAAAGGTTCTGCGTAACCGCGTAGAGCGAGATCGCCTGAAAGTCCTCGACAGGATGGTAATTCAGCTTCTTGTAGATCTGCGGCGAAATCACCTGCATGCCCGTGGAGCTCACGAGCAGCGTATAGCCGTCCGGTGCGGCCTGCGAGGCGATCTCCCCGCCGATGGTGCCGCCGGCCCCGCCGCGGTTGTCGGCGACGAACTGCTGGCCCAGCAGCTCCCCCATCTTCACGCCAAGTATCCGCGCCAGCGTATCGACGGAGGTTCCTGTCGTCTGTGCGATCACGTAGCGCACCGGTCGCGACGGATAGCTCGACACACTGTCCGCGGCGCTGACAGGAAGTGCGAAAGAGAGGATTACGGAAACTGCGAGCGCGTATCGAATATGGCGTAACAACGCTTTCTCCTTGTGATTTTTTCTGCGCGCACTTTAGCATTACGCGACACAACCATGGAGCCCCGCTTTCCCAGGATGCGGCGGGCTCTCGTGCCCGCGGTCAGCTGCTCCTGAACGGAATCGACGAATACGCGATGGTCGGGCAGTCGAAGCGGCTCTTGCGGCAGAGCACCGCGATCGCTTCGCCGATAAGCTCAGGGTCTTTCGTGGGTCCCACAACCACCTTACCGATCGCCCGGCACCAGCCATCTGCGTCGCGAGGGAACTTCAGCTCGTAGCGCTGCATGATGCGGTCGCCGACGACGGATACGCCGTATGCGTCGTCATCGAGCTCGACCGGCCACGACACGAGCCGCCACTCGCGCTCCTCTGCGAAATTCGGATTCTTGATGATCGGCGCGATCTGCAGAAAGCTCACGAAAAAACGTTCGAGCATGTAGTGTGTCTGTTCGGCCGACAGTTCGCCGCCGCTCCCGCTCTTCTGCGCCCGGCAAATCTCCAGCAGACGGTCGACGAGCGCGAGCAGCAGCGTGCGATGCGCGTCGGCGTCATAGAGGCATTTCCACAGATGTATCCTGGTATGCGCCATCCCGCGGAGCACCCGCGAGTGAACGCCGATCGAGACACCGCGTCCTCCTTCGCCGTACCACCGCCACTGGCTGAGCAGGTCGCCGTGCTCGCAGAAGCTCGCAACGCAGATATTGCTGCCGATGTAGGATTCGAACCGGCGGCTCACGGTTTGCAGCAGCTCGGCCTCGTCCTTCGGGCGTGGTGCCTGCATCAAATCGTCCAGCAGCTCCCGAAGGGTGTTTACCCCGATCTCGAGCTCGCTCGTGTCGTTCAGGTACCGGATTTTCGTCATCCACAGAGAGTCGCTAGACAGGATGCCGTACGCACCGCCGATCGTCGTATAGTGAAACAGAAGCTCCGGCGGCTCGACCGCGAGGAGGTGTCGCGCGGCGAAGTCGCCCGGCGAGATCAGGATGTCTGGAGCGCCGCTCATGGCGGGGCGTCATCCGCAAGAAACGCGCCCGACGCCGGCGCTATTTCGCCGGAACTTCGGCGGTTCTTCGTGTTCATTCCAGCAGGCACGGTAGGATCGCTGTCATCAACTGCGGCTATCGCTTCCATATAAAAAATCAACTTCCTCTATCTGATAGGCTGCCGTATCTTTGCAATCCACACAGTCATTGGTTTTTCGTGGCAAAAACGTAGGCGAAAGGAACCCCATATGAAAACAGTAGGCGACAAACTCGAATCGTTCAGCGTCACCGGCGTCAAACCCGGCTTCAATCAGCACGAAGAAAAAGGCCAGTCCGCGTTCGAAAACATTACCGAGAATTCGTTTCCGGGCAAGTGGAAAGTGATTTACTTCTATCCGAAGGACTTCACGTTCGTCTGTCCGACCGAGATCACTGGCTATGCGAACCTGGCAAAACAGTTCGAAGAGCGCGATGCCGTGCTGCTCAGCGGATCCACCGACAATGAGTTCAGCAAGCTCGGCTGGCGCCGTGAGCACAAGGACCTGAAAGGGCTTAACCACTGGCAATTCGCCGATACGACGGGCGCGCTGGTGGACCAGCTCGGTGTGCGTGACAAGCAGGCGGGCGTCGCACTTCGCGCGACGTTCATCGTCGATCCCGAGAACACGATTCAGCACGTGACGGTGAACAACCTGAACGTCGGCCGAAGCCCCGAAGAGACGCTGCGTATCCTCGACGGCCTGCAAACCGACGAGCTCTGCCCGTGCAACCGCAAAGTCGGCGGCGACACCTTGAAAGTCGCTTAAGAGCTTCACACTCGCAGTTCGACACCCGCGCTTGGCGCGGGTGTCAGAGCGCCTAACATCATGATGTTAGGCGCTCTCG
>DASRIK010000360.1:0-4734 GCA_035650035.1 Burkholderiales bacterium
CGGCTTCGCGGAGCTTCGCGAGCACGGTTTCCGCGATCTCGTCGTTCGCGTTCGCGATGACTTCGCCGGTCGCGGTGTCGACGACGTTCTTCGCGAGCGCCCGGCCGAGCAGAAAGTCCTCCGGCACCGCGATTTTCGTAATGCCCGCCGTCTCGAGCTCCCGAACGTGCTTGGCAGTAATCCGCTTGTCCTTCGCAACGATCAGCTTGCCCTTCACCGTGATGTCGAAGCGCGCGATCTCGCCGCGCATGCGCTCAGGCACCAGCTCGAATTCGATCGCGTCCTTGCTGAGGTGGAACGTGTCGAACGAGAAGAATTGCGCGAGGATCTGCTCGGGCGTGAAGCCGAGCGCCTTCAGCAGGGTCGTGACCGGCATCTTCCGGCGGCGGTCGACGCGGAAGTACAGATAGTCCTTCGGGTCGTACTCGAAATCGAGCCAGGATCCGCGATAAGGTATGACACGCGCGGAAAAGAGCAGCTTGCCCGAGGAGTGCGTCTTGCCGCGGTCGTGCTCGAAGAACACGCCCGGCGACCGGTGAAGCTGCGACACGATGACGCGCTCGGTGCCGTTGATCACGAAAGAGCCCGTCGTCGTCATGAGCGGAATCTCGCCCATGTAGACCTCCTGCTCCTTCACTTCCTTCGGCGTGGGTTTCGCCGCCTCCTTGTCCATGATGACGAGGCGTACTTTCGCCCGGAGCGGCGCGGCGTACGTGAGACCCCGTTGCTGGCACTCCTTCACGTCGAACGGAGGCTCGCCGAGCATGTAGCTCACGAACTCGAGCCGCGCGTTCTTCGAGTGGCTTTCGATCGGAAATATCGATTTGAAAGCGGCCTGCAGCCCCTCGTTCTTGCGGCTTTCCGCGGCGACGTGCTCCTGCAGGAACGCGGCATAGGACTCGAGCTGGGTCGCAAGAAGAAACGGTACCGGCAGCACGGTGTCGCGCTTCGCGAAGCTCTTGCGGATACGTTTCTTCTCGGTAAACGAATAGGCCATATCAACTCCGGGCAGAGTTACTGAAACTGAGAATGACTCGCTGACGCCGAGCCTGGGTGAAGCTGAAAATGCAATGTCTTCAAAATGGCAATGGCTGGCGGTCGCCCGCCAGCCAAACGCTTTCCTTCGGGCTTACTTGATTTCGGCAGTGCCGCCGGCTTCGGTGATCTGCTTGGCGATCGCTTCCGCATCCGCTTTCGAGATCGCTTCCTTGACGGGTTTCGGTGCGCCGTCCACCAGGTCCTTCGCCTCTTTCAGGCCCAGCCCGGTGACGGCACGGACGACCTTGATCACGTTCACCTTGTTCGCGCCGGCGGCGGTCAGGTTCACCGTGAACTCGGTCTTCTCCTCGGCTGCCGGGGCGGCTGCACCCCCGCCTGCCGCAGGCGCAACCGCTACGGCCGCGGCTGCTGCGGACACGCCGAACTTCTCTTCCATGTCCTTAATGAGTTGTGACAACTCGAGCACGGTCATGTTCGAGATCGCGTCGAGAATTTCTGCTCGTGCAACAGTCATGTCTATCTCCTGAATATAGTCAGTGTGTTACGTCGTCCGAATTCCGCCAGGCCGCCCTCAGGCAGTCTGTTTTTCCTTCTGTTCCTGAAGCGCCGCGAGCGTGCGCACGAACTTGCCCGGTACTTCGTTGAGCGTTCGCACAAGCTTCGCGACCGGCGCCTGCATCGTCCCGAGAACCATGGCGAGCAGCTCGGTGCGGCTCGGCATCTTCGCGAGGTCCGCGACCTGCTGCGGCGTCATGACCACGTTCGGCATGGCACCACCCTTGATCGTGAACTTCTCGGCGTTCTCCCGGGAAAACTCGTGCAGCACCTTGGCGACCGCCACCGGATCTGCCGATATGCCGTAAGCGAGCGGACCGACCATCTTGTCCGTCAATCCCGCAAAAGGCGTCTCGGCCACCGCACGGCGTGCCAGGGTATTCTTCAGTACACGCAGGTAGACGCCCGAGTTGCGCGCTTTCTTGCGCAGCTCGGTCATGTTCCCTACGGGAAGGCCACGGTATTCGGCCAACACGATGGCCTGGGCGCGCTTAACCTGCTCGCTCACCTCGGCCACTACCGCCTGCTTTTGCTCCAGATTAAGACTCAAGGTCTTCTCCTATCGAACCACGGCCACCTAATTCCGGAGCAGACATGACAACTTCCAATCTGTCCTCGGGTGCGCCGTCTGCGTTGGGCGTTAATGCTCGATTAAATCTCCGGCTCGTGCCGACGCTTTCGATCCCAACGGTCTTTGACAACCCGGCGATGTCGCCACCGCCGGCCCAAAGTACATCCCGGACCTTTCCGGGCAAGAGTCCCGGAAGCGATCCGGGACCCATTCGTAATTCTCAATGCGCCTGTTGCGTAAAGGTCGTCTGATCCACGCGAACGCCTGCACCCATCGTGGTCGAAACCGATACCTTCTTCAGGTAGACGCCTTTCGCGCTCGCCGGGCGGGCCTTGTTCACTGCGTCGACGAGCGCGCGGAAGTTCTCTTCGAGCGCTTCGACGGTGAAGGACGCGCGTCCGATCGTGCACTGGACGATGCCAGCCTTGTCCGTACGGTATTGCACCTGACCCGCCTTGGCGTTCTTGACCGCTGTCGTAACGTCCTGGGTCACCGTTCCGACTTTCGGATTCGGCATGAGGCCGCGCGGACCGAGAATCTGGCCCAACTGACCGACGACGCGCATCGCGTCCGGCGTTGCGACCACGACATCGAAATCCATCTTGCCGCCCTTGATGTCGTTCGCGAGATCCTCGAAGCCCACGATATCGGCACCCGCGTCACGCGCCTGCTGCGCACGGTCGCCCTGCGCAAACACTGCCACCCGCACGCTTTTTCCCGTGCCCTGCGGCAGCACGATCGAGCCGCGCACCGCCTGGTCGGACTTCTTGGCGTCGACGCCGAGATTGATGGAAACGTCCACCGACTCGTTGAACTTCGCCGTGGCGTTTTGCTTCACGAGCTTGAGCGCGTCCTGCACCGGGTAGAGCTTCATGTGCTCGACCTTGGACTTGACCGCTCTATACCGCTTCGAATCGTGAGCCATCTAAACGCCCTCCACTTCGATGCCCATGCTGCGCGCGCTGCCGGCGATCGTCCGCACGGCCGCTTCCAGATCCGCCGCCGTGAGGTCCGGCATCTTGGTTTTCGCGATTTCCTCGGCTTGCGCGCGGCTGATGCGGCCGACTTTGTCCGTATGCGGGCGCGGGCTGCCTTTGTCGATCTTCGCCGCCTTCTTGATGAGCACCGTCGCGGGCGGCGTCTTCATGATGAACGTGAAGCTCTTGTCCGCGTACGCGGTGATCACGACGGGGACGGGCAGGCCCGGCTCCATTTTGGAAGTCTGCGCGTTGAAGGCTTTGCAGAACTCCATGATGTTCAGACCGCGCTGACCGAGCGCGGGCCCGATCGGCGGCGAGGGATTCGCCTTGCCCGCGGGCACCTGAAGCTTGATGAGACCGACGACTTTCTTTGCCATTGACTACTCTCCTTGGGTACTGGCGGACGCTTCTTGCGCCCTCCCCGTCACTTTCCAACTTCTACGAAATGCCGAGCGATCTGCTTACCACTCGGTTCTTCGTTGCTCTTTCCTCACTTAAGGCGCCGGGCCGCCCCAAGCCTTAGGTGCTAACTCATTCCGGCCGAAAGTAGGTTTGTACTTTCGGACGTGTAGTTACGCTTTTTCAACCTGCCCGAAATCCAGCTCCACCGGCGTCGACCGGCCGAAAATCGTCACCGACACACGCAGCTTGTTCTTGTCGTAATTCACGTCTTCCACATTGCCATGGAAGTCGGCGAACGGCCCATCCTTCACGCGTACCGCCTCGCCCACTTCGAAGAGCACCTTGGGCCGCGGCTTCTCCACGCCTTCCTGTATCTGATGAAGGATGTTCTGGACTTCCTTCTCGGAGATCGGGGTCGGCTTCGTGGCCGTACCCCCGACGAAACCCGTCACCTTCGGCGTGTTCTTCACGAGGTGCCACGTGTCGTCGGTCATGTCCATTTCCACCAGCACGTAGCCCGGGAAGAACTTGCGCTCGCTGATGTTCTTCTGACCGCTTTTCATCTCGACCACTTCCTCGACGGGCACGAGGATCTGGCCGAACTGGTCCTGCATCCCGGCGCGCTGGATCCGGTCCTGGAGGGCGCGCGAGACGCTTTTCTCGAACCCGGAATACGCGTGCACGACATACCACTTCTTGCTCATCACTCACCCTGCCCCAAGAACTTCTTCATGACCCACAGGAGGCTCGAATCCACTGCCCACAGAAACAAGGCCATCAGGACGACGAAAAGGAACACGACGCCAGTGGTCTGCATCGTTTCCTTGCGGGTGGGCCACACCACTTTCTTCGTCTCTTCGTACGACTCGTGGGCGTACACGTAAAACTGCTTGCCCGGCGCGGTCGTCCAGAGGACACCCGTAGCCGCGGCAAGGCCAGCCAGAACGGACAGCACACGCACGATTGCGGGGCTGTCCGCGAAGAAATAGAAGCCGGCCAGCCCTGCCACCACGAGCAGTGCCGCCAGCGCGATTTTTAGTTTGTCAGCCATTACTTGGCTCGAGTCGGGTTCCTGAGATACGCCTGGGGCAAAGAAGTTCCCTGCCGGTGGCAGGCCAGGAGGGTCTCGAACCCCCAACCTTCGGTTTTGGAGACCGACGCTCTGCCAATTGAGCTACTGGCCTTCATCTATCCGGGCAAAAGTACAAACCTACTTTTGCCCGATCA
>DASRIK010000361.1:0-19498 GCA_035650035.1 Burkholderiales bacterium
GCCGATGTGGCCGGTGCATACCTGGCTTCCGGACGCGCACGTCGAAGCGCCGACCGGGGGGTCGGTCGTGCTTGCGGCGATCATGCTGAAGCTGGGTGGCTACGGCTTCATCCGCCTGTCGCTGCCGATCGCGCCCGACGCAAGCCATTACCTGGCAGGCTTCGTCATCGCGCTCTCGCTGATCGCCGTCGTCTACATCGGCCTCGTCGCGCTGGTGCAGTCGGACATGAAGAAACTGATCGCGTATTCATCCATTTCACACATGGGCTTCGTCACGCTCGGCCTTTTCATTTTCAATCCGCAGGGCATCGAAGGCGCGGTCATCCAGATGGTCTCGCATGGCTTCATATCGGGCGCGCTGTTCCTCTGTGTCGGGGTCCTTTACGACCGCCTGCACTCCCGGCAGATCGCCGACTACGGCGGCGTCGTCAACCGCATGCCGGTATTCGCCGCGCTTTTCATGCTGTTCGCCATGGCGAACGCGGGGCTCCCCGGCACGAGCGGCTTCGTCGGCGAGTTCGTGGTCATCATGGGGGCTATCAAAGCGGACTTCTGGTACGCGTTCGCCGCGGCGACGACGCTCATCTTCGGCGCTGCGTACACGCTGTGGATGTACAAGCGCGTGATCTTCGGGCCCGTTGCAAGCGAGCAGGTCGGGCGATTGCGCGACATCAATCTGCGCGAATTCCTGGTCCTGGGACTGCTCGCCGTGGCGGTGCTCTGGATGGGCCTTTACCCGCGGCCCTTCGCCGAGGTATTGCACGTGGCGGTCGACGAGCTGATCGCCCAGGTCTCGGAAAGCAAGGTGCCGGCGCCATGACCGTTTACCCGATTCACTGATACGGCAAGAGAGAGAGCCTGATGGAGTTCATCCAGCCCCTCTGGCCCGCGTATCCCGAGCTTTTCCTGCTCGCCGCGGTGTGCGTCATCCTGGTCGCGGATCTGTTCGTCGCGCCGGAGAACCGCATCATCACGTACGGGCTCACGCAGGCCGCGCTCGCCGCTACGTTCATCATCACGTGGCTGACCGCGGCGCAGGAGCCGGTCTACACGTTCAGCGGGCTCTTCGTCGACGATCTCATGGGCGAAGTGCTGAAGCTGTTCGTATGCCTCTCGACGATGATCGTCCTGGTCTATTCCCGACCCTATCTCGCCGCGCGCGGCATGTTCCGCGGAGAGTTTTTCGCGCTGACGCTGTTCGCCACGATCGGCATGATGGTGATGATCTCGGCCAACCATCTGCTTACGCTGTATCTGGGCCTCGAGCTGATGACGCTTTCGCTCTACGCGATGGTTGCGCTGCAGCGCGATTCGGCCGTGGCGACAGAGGCCGCGATGAAGTACTTCGTGCTCGGGGCGCTCGCGTCGGGCCTGCTGCTCTACGGGATGTCGATGCTCTACGGCGCCACGACGACGCTGGAGATCACCGAGCTCGCGCAGATGATCGGCGAAGGTGCCATGATCGGGCCGGTGCTCGTGTTCGGCCTCGTCTTCGTCGTGGCAGGCATCGGCTTCAAGCTGGGTGCCGTACCTTTCCACATGTGGGTGCCGGACGTCTATCACGGCGCGCCCACGGCCGTGACGCTTTTCGTGAGCAGCGCACCGAAGATCGCGGCTTTCGCGTTCATCATGCGCCTCCTGGGACAGGCGCTCGGCGCGGAGGCGCTCACGGCGGAATGGCGGCAGATGCTGATGGTGATGGCGGTGCTTTCGCTCGTGATCGGCAACGTCACCGCGATCGTCCAGACGAATCTCAAGCGGATGCTCGCCTATTCCACGATTTCACACATGGGATTCGTGCTGCTCGGCATCCTGGCCGGGAACGAGATCGGGTACAGCGCCGCGATGTTCTACGTGATCGTCTACGTGCTCATGACGCTCGGCGCGTTCGGCATGATCCTGCTCCTCTCGAGGAGCGGCTTCGAGGCCGAGAATCTGGAAGATTTCAAGGGGCTCAACCAGCGCAGCCCCTGGTACGCATTCGTGATGCTGCTCATCATGTTTTCCATGGTCGGCATACCGCCGACCGTAGGCTTCTATGCCAAGCTCGCGGTGCTGCAGTCCGTCCTTGCGCTCGGCACGCTCGGCATTGTCCTGGCGGTGATCGCGGTGCTCTTTTCGGCCGTGGGCGCGTTCTACTATCTGCGGGTCGTGAAGCTCATGTACTTCGATGCGCCGACCGATACGGCCGAGCTCGCACCTCGCGGCGACGTGAAGGTCGTGATGACGTTGAATGGCCTCGCGGTGCTCTATTTCGGCATCGTTCCCGGGCCGCTCATGTCACTCTGCCTGTATTCGATCCAGGCCTCGCTTTAGGCGCGCGTGGCACGGCCTCATCCCGGCGCGGCAGGCCCGTCGCCGCCGAGCGAAGACGCGAAAAGCGATTTCACCGAGACTACGCTCGATTCGAAAACGGTCTTCCGCGGCGTGCTGCTGAACGTCGTCGCGGATACCGTCGGACTGCCGAGCGGCGGCACGTCCGTCCGTGAATATATCCATCATCCGGGCGCGTGCACGATCATCGCGTTCGTGGACGAGCGGACGATCCTTTTCGAGAGGCAGTTTCGCTACCCCCTGCATCGGCATTTCATCGAGCTCCCGGCCGGCAAGATCGACCCGGGCGAAGATCCGCTTCGCACGGCACAGCGCGAGCTTCGGGAGGAGTGCGGTTACGAAGCGGCGGAGTGGCGGCACCTCGGCACGCTGCATCCGTGTATCGGCTATGCCGACGAGCACATCGAGCTCTATCTCGCGCGTAATCTCACGCACGTCGGTCATGCGCTCGATACGGATGAATTCCTCGAGGTTTTCCCGTTGACGATCGCGGAGGCGCTCTCCTGGGTGCGGCAGGGCAAGATCACCGAGGCGAAAGCCCT
Organism: Burkholderiales bacterium; assembly: GCA_035650035.1. Taxonomy (GTDB): domain Bacteria; phylum Pseudomonadota; class Gammaproteobacteria; order Burkholderiales; family SG8-41; genus JAQGMV01. The sequence goes on from DASRIK010000361.1 coordinate 2,877, forward strand.
TACGGGAATACTGTGGGCGGAGAAGATCGCTAAGGGCGAATGGTGACTGCTCAGGCAGTCCCTTTCCTGGCGCGCGCGGGTCGTGTCGCAGGCAGCGCGAGCGTCTCCTCCAGCGGCATGGGGTGGCTGAAAAGAAAACCCTGGCCGTACTGAGCGCCCATCCCGACGAGGATCTTCAGCACATCGGGTGATTCGATCCACTCGGCCACGACCTGTTTCGAAAGACCGTTCGCGACGTCGTTCAGCGCCCGCACAAAAAGCCGGCTGCCTTCGTCGGTGGCGAGATCGCGTATGAACCCGCCGTCGATCTTCAGATAATCGACCTCGAAGCGCTTGAGATAATAGAACGAGCTGAAACCCGCGCCGAAGTCGTCCAGCGCGAACCGGCAGCCCATCTCTTTCAGGCGGCTGATGAAGGTCAGCGTGACGTCGATCTCCGACATCGCGGCGGTTTCCGTGATCTCGAAGACGAGCTGGCTGGGATCCACGCCGCTCGTGCGAAGCAGCGTCATGAAGCGCTTGATCCAGCGCTGGTCCGAGATCGAGACGCGCGAGAGGTTCACGAAATACCGCAGCTTCTTCCCGATCTGGTTGTGCTGCTGCATGAAGTCGAGCAGCCGCTCGACCACGTACAGGTCGATTTCCTGTACGAGCGACAGCGATTCCGCGAGCTCGACGAAGGTGGACGGCAGCACGTAGCCTCCGGCTTCGTCCCGCATTCGCACCAGTATCTCGTGGTGCACGGGTTTCTGGTCCTTCAACCGCACGACCGGCTGGGCGAACAGCGTGAGCCTGTCTTCGTCGAGCGCGTCGCGCAGGCGTTTTGCCCAGTGGATCCGCTTGTGCGTGCTGCGGAGACTGTCCGACGCCTGATCGAAGACGACGCAACGGTTCCGGCCGAGCTCCTTCGCCTGGTACATGGCGATGTCGACGGTCGAAAAAAGCCCCGGAACGTCGTTGCCATGGAACGGATACAGCGCGACGCCGATGGATGCGCTCAGATTCGAGACGATCTTGTGCTCGCTTGCCTGGAACCGGTAATGCCGCACCGCCTCGAGCGCCGCTTCGGCGGTCTTGTTCGCCTGCATGCGCAGCGCTTCGGGCAGGTGTATCGCGAACTCGTCTCCGCCAAGGCGGTAGAGCTCACCCCCGCACGCCCGAGTGGCCTCGCGAAGCACGCTCCCGACGCCCACGATGAGCTGGTCGCCGCACCTGTGACCGAAGTTGTCGTTGACGTATTTGAAGTGATCGATGTCTATGAAGAGGAGCGCGCCAACGCCGCCGTCGCGCAGCGCCTGCTCGATGGTGCTCTGCAGGCTGTGGCGGTTTGGCAGGTCGGTGAGCGTGTCGTGCATCGCGAGGTGCTCGATGCGGCGGCTGGCGAGATGCTGCTCGGTGATGTCGCGGGCGGTTCCGCGGATACCGAGCACTTCACCGTTGTCGTCGTGCGTGAGCCGCGCGTTGATGCCGATCCAGCGGTCCTCGCCCGTCGCGGTGACGACGTGCGTTACGTAGTTTCTGATTTCGCCGCCGCGTCGCAGCGTTGCCAGGAAGCGCCGGTTGGAGCGGTGGGCGCCGCCGGCTTCGAAATCGAAAAAGCAGCGACCGATCAGGTCCCTGGGTACGGCACCAAAGATCTCGTGCGCCGCGCTGTTGAGATAGGTGAAACGGCCACGCGTATCCGTCGCCCAGATGAGATCGTGCGAAGTTTCGACGAGATCCCGATAGCGGTTCTCGCTTTCGAGGAGAAGGTGGATGATGCGGCGCTTCTCGGCGAGCGTACGCTTCACCGTCGCGAGCTCGCGCGAGGTTTTGTCGGCGCTCGCGCCCAGTCCCGAAGCTGCGAGGCGATCGATCACCTCCTTGGAATAGCGCCGGTGCCCGCCGGACGTTCGCACTGCGACGAGCACGCCCTGTTCGTCCCAGCGCCGCAGTTTCTGAATGGGGATGCTCAGGAGCTCGGAGGCTTCCTGAATGCTGTACTCGAGATCCGATCGTGACACTGGATGCTCTCCGCAGTCAGGCCGGTCTGGTTCATCCGGACTTCACGCGCGGCCAGTGTATCACCGGCGGCACCCGCCCCGCTCTGGCGGCGGGCGCGATGGATCGAGTTAATGCACCTGTTCCGACTCCGCGAGACCGTTCTGGCGTGACACGAGCCGCTGCATGAGTTTGAGGTCTCGAAGATTGATGCGCAATGCCGCGTCGACCCAGATCTGTACGACGTCGAGCAGCTCTTCGAACGTGAGGGAGTGTACGCGCCGCCGTGTAGCAGCCAGTGCCGCCAGGCCATTGCGCATGCGTGTGCGTCGCTTGATGAGCGCCGCGACTTCAGCTTCGCCTTCACCGTCTTCCGCGACGGCGTCCACCACACCCAACGCCAGCATTTCGTCAGCGCTGTAGATCTTGCCGCTACTGATGAGCTGCTCGGCCGCTTTCTGCCCGATCTTGCGGTCGAGGAAGGAGTAGGCACCCATGCCCGGGAAAAGATTGAACAGGATCTCCGGGAAGCCGAATCGCGCGCTTTTCTCCGCAACGATCACGTCGGAGGACAGCGCCGCTTCGAAACCGCCGCCAAGGCATTCACCCTGCACGAGTGAAACGGTCGTGACGGGAAGTTCGTGAGCGACGTAGTTGCGATAGAGCACGTCGATACACGCACGCCCGTAACGCAGCAGGCCGGCCCGGTCGTGGCTGCCGATCAGCTGCTTGAATAGGTCCAGGTCCCCGCCGAGATTGAAGACGCCCGGCATGCCCGAGGCCAGGACCACGTAATCGATCGGGTGCTCCTCGCCGTCGCAATGCACGACGCCGCCGCTTTGCGCCAGAAACTCGTAGTAGGCGCGAATATCCGCCAGAAGGCTGGGGTTGAAGCAGGGGCGGGGGTCAGCCGTCCACCGCGACCACATCGCCCGGGTGTCCTTGTCGAAGCGCGCCGTGAGCTGGGACGAAAAAGTGAACTCGACGCCGCTTGGGCACGGCTGAGTCGGCGGAATTTGCCGGGCTTCGAGTATGGCGGCGGGGATGTGCATTTCCATGACGTGGCCTCTCCTGGAATGGGCGTGGGACTGTATTCGTTAACTACGTCACGGCGATTAATAATCTAGGGTTCTTCAAAATGCAAATCTAACATTTTGATAGATTTTGATTTTTTGCTTTGCAAACAAGCTTTAACGAGAGCGCTATTCACGATGGCGTGCAAAATTCCGCGCGCGCCAAACACAAAGTTGGATCTAGATCAAAAAGTGCGGCGACCCGGATTCGGGATCCAACCCCGTTAATTGAGAGGAAGTTAGACCTACGTGTTAAAATCAATCGCTTAAGGACGATACTTAATGTGATACGCGCGATATTGCGCGCTACTCTAAAAGCGCTGCTGCGTTTACGTGTCCAAGGCGACTTGGCAGCGCTCGCGGGAGGCGGGCGGCTGATCGTTGCCAATCACGATTCGCTGCTCGACAGCGCGCTCATTGGCCTGTTTCTGCCAGGTCCGCCAACCGTCGTCGTCGACCGCGACGCGTTGCGTCATCCGCTCGTAAGATTCTTCAGGCGCTTCCTTCGGTTCGTCGTGCTCGATCCCGCGCGGCCGCTCGCGCTGAAGCGTCTCATACGCGAGATACAGAAAGGCGGCAGCGTCGCGATTTTTCCGCAGGGTCGCGTATCCGCCACGGGCGCCCTGATGAAGGTGTACGACTCCGCCGGGTTGATCGCGGCGCGCTCCGGTGCGGGGATCGTGCCCGTGCATATCGCGGGGACGCTGGGTTCCCGTTTTTCGGCAGTCGGCGGCGCGTTTCCGCGTCGATGGTTCCCGCGTGTCGTGCTGACGGTGCAGTCGCCGACGAAGCTGCCCCGCATCGACAGCGGGCACGCTCGCGACCGGCGACGGCAGCTTTCAGACGAGATGCTTAAGCTCATGCAGCGCATGGTTTTCGACGCGCGGCCGCGTCAGACGCTGTTCGACGCATTTCTCGACGCCGTCGAGCTGCATGGGCGGTCGACCGAGATCATCGAAGACGCGCGTTTGCGGCCGGAGTCGTATGGCACCCTGCTCAAGAACAGTCTTGCGCTCGCGCGTTTCGTCTCCAAAGTGAGCGATGAACGGGAGATCGTCGGCGTGATGCTTCCGAATCTCTCGACGACTGTCGCGCTCGTCTTCGCCCTCACCGCGTCGCGCCGCGTCGCGGCGATGCTCAACTACAGCGCGGGTACCGACGCGATGCAGGCCGCGTGTGTGGCGACGGGCGTGCGTACGGTCATCACATCGCGGCGGTTCATCCAGGTCGCGCGGCTGCATGCGAACGTGCGCGCGCTGCAGGATGTGAAGCTCGTCTACGTCGAAGACGTGCGTGAGAACCTCACGCTGGCCGACAGACTGTGGCTCGTCGGCTGGGCGCTCAGACGACCGCGCAGCGTTTTTCCCCCGCAGGACCCCAAGGAAACGGCGGTCGTGTTGTTCACCTCGGGATCGGAGGCACGCTCGAAAGGCGTCGCCATCTCGCACGATGCAATGCTCGCGGGCATGGCACAGCTGCGGGCCGTCATCGATTTCGGCCCGAACGACAAGTACTTCAACGCGCTGCCGATGTATCACACGTACGGGCTCAACGCGTGCACGCTCATGCCGATCCTTACCGGCACGCGTCTCTTCCTGTACACGACGCCGCTGCATTACAAGGTCATCCCGGAGCTCGCGTATACGCGCGACTGCACGTTCATGTTCGGCACGAGTACTTTCCTCGGGCATTATGCGCGGCACGCGCATCCGTACGATTTCTATCGCATCCGTGTGGTGATCTCGGGCGGGGAAAAACTCCACCCGGATGTCGCTGAGCTGTGGCGCAGGAAATTCGGGTTGCGCGTCATGGAAGGCTACGGAGCGACCGAATGCGGGCCCGCGATGGCGCTCAACACACCACTCGGCTTCCGCGAGTCGACGGTCGGTCGCTTTCTTCCGGCCATGGAATGGCGGTTGGTGACGGTTCCGGGTATCCCACGGGGCGCTGCGCTGCACGTACGCAGTCCGAACCTGATGAGCGGCTATTACTTCGCGGAGCAGCCTGGAGCGCTGCATCCGCCTCGCTCTGAAATCGGCCTCGGGTGGTACAACACCGGCGACGTCATCGAGGTCGACGACGACGGCTACGTGACGATACTCGGACGTCTGAAACGCTTCGCGAAAGTGGCCGGCGAGATGGTCTCGCTCGAAGTCGTTGAGCGCATCGCGTACGCCGCGTCTCCGGACCACACTCATGCAGCGACGGTGGAGCAGTTGAGCGGACGCGGCGAGAGCACGGTACTTTTTACGACCGATGCTACGCTCGATCGCATGGCGCTCGTCAAGTCCGCCCGCCAGATCGGAGCACAGGATCTCGCGATCGCCCGCCGTATCGTCAAAGTCGCCTCCTTGCCGCTGCTCGGCAGCGGCAAGACAGACTACGTCACACTCAACCAAATGGCATTGAAGACGGCCTGAGCCGGCGGTTTCCCACGCTGTGGATGGAATAGGTTTACCTATGGAATTGTTGTAGCATGTGCGGCCAACGCCGTCTGTCTGTCCAGCCTATCAACTTCAACCGGGAGAATCGATGAACAGGATGTTTCTTTCCATGGCGCTTGGTCTGGGCCTGGGCGCAGCGTACTCGCTGCCGGCATATTCACAGGCGAAACCCGAGACACTGGTCAAACAGCGCCAGGCCGCAATGACTTTGCAGGGCAAATACTTCGGCCCGATGAACGCCATGGCGCAGGGCAAGATCCCGTACGACGCGGGTGTGGTCACGCGCAACGCCGGTTATCTGGATGCGTTGTCCAGGATGCCGTGGGACGGCTTCGCACCCAGCACCAAAGGTGAGAAGAGCGCGGCGCTGCCCGCCGTATTCACCGACGCGGGCAAATTCAAGGAAGCGCAGGATCGTTTCCAGGCGGAAGTGACGAAGCTCGCGTCGGTCGCCAAAGGCGGCGACGAGGCTTCCGTGAAAGCGCAAATCAGCACGGTCAACAAGCAGTGCGCGGCGTGCCATGAAGATTTCCGCGAGAAGCGGTAGCACCCTTGCTACCCAATGACCGACAGCCCCGCCATGGCGGGGTTGTCGTTTTTGGGCTGGTCGTGTGGATGCTCGCGGCAACCGCAAGTGCGCAAGGCGACGCACAGCGGGGAAGCTACATCGCGAAAGCAGCAGGTTGCGTCGGATGCCACACGGAAGCGAAGGAGGGTGCGCCTGCGTATGCCGGCGGCCGCGCGTTGAAGACGCCGTTCGGGACATTCTACGGGCCGAACATCACGCCGGATCCGCAAGCCGGGATCGGACGCTGGACAGAAGCCGATTTCGTTCGCGCAATGCGGCACGGCGAGCGGCGCGACGGCTCAAACTATTTTCCGGCTTTTCCGTACCCGTCGTTTACCGGCATGACGGACCAGGATCTGCGCGATCTCTGGGCATACCTGCGCTCGCTTCCCGCGAACAGCCGCGCAAACCAGCCGCACGATCTCGGATTTCCATACGGTTGGCGGATTCTCGTCACGCCCTGGAAATGGATGTTCTTTACGCCTGGTCCGCTCGCGGCTGACCCGCAGCTTGCGCCAGCGGTGGCGCGGGGTCGGTATCTCGTCCAGGCGCTGGCCCATTGTGGGGAGTGCCACACGCCCCGGAATTTTCTCGGCGGACTGCGGAAAGACCGCTTTCTCGCCGGCGGCAAGGGTCCCGACCGCAAAAGCGTTCCGAATCTCACGCCAACGCGCCTGAAGAAATGGAGTGACGGCGAGCTCAAGGATTTTCTGACGACCGGCATGTACAGTGATGGAGACATTCCGGCCGAGGCCATGGCGGAAGTGATCCGCAACACAACGAGTCAGCTGACGCCGCAGGATCTCGACGCGGTGATCGCGTATGTGCGTTCGCTGCCGCCGCTGCCCGAAGAACCCAAAGAGAAGTGACGCCCCTTAACCCGCCGTTCAATGCAGGGTCGCGCGGCGGCCGCGCTTCAAATCGCTCCGTCGTTTCTTTTCCTCGAGTCGCCGTTCGCGTGATGCGCGCGTAGGCACGGTTGCACGTCGCGGCTTCACCGGCTGCGCGGCTTTACGGATGAGCTCGACGAGCCGCGCCAGCGCATCGGCGCGATTGCGGCTCTGCGTTCGGAAACGATCCGCCGTGATGATGATGATACCGGTCGCAGTCGCGCGGCTTCCTGCGAGACGGATGAGGCGCGTGCGCACCGCCTGTGGAAGCGAAGGCGACTCCGCCGCGTTGAACCGAAGCTGCACGGCGGTCGCCACCTTGTTCACGTTCTGCCCGCCCGGGCCCGCAGCGCGCACGAACCGCTCCTGGAGCTCGGACTCGTCGAGCGCGATGTGATCGTTGATGCGTATCATGGGTGCCGCATTGCATACCACGATGATTCACAGATGTGCGTCGGCGGTCGGCGCGGCTCGGCTAGAATAGCCGACGCTCTCGAAACATCTTCGCACATCGGACGCTACGCTGCTCGACCGCCATGACCACGCGCTTCGGCTACACGCTCGGTTTTCTCATCTGCGGTGCTTTACTCGCGACCGGTTTCTACCTGCAGTACGTAGAACAGCAAGAGCCGTGTCCGCTCTGCATGCTGCAGCGTGTAGCGTATCTCGACATGATGATCGTCTTTGCGATCGCGGCCATTCACGGACCCGCGAGACGCGGCGCGCTCATCTACAGCGCGCTCCTTTTCGTCATGGCCGCGATGGGCGGCGGCATCGCGGCGCGACAGGTATGGCTGCAGCACTTGCCGCCCGACAAGGTGCCGGCCTGCGGCCCCGGCCTCGAATATATGCTGGAGCAGTTTCCGCTCGGGGAAGCGGTGCGAAAAATACTGGCCGGATCCGGCGAATGCGCGGAAGCCGGCTGGCGCTTCCTCGGGCTGACAATAGCCGGGTGGTCGCTGGTCTGGTTCGTGGTGCTCGGCGCGCTCGCCGTTTACGCGGCAATACGCGCGCGGCACGCCACACGCGCGCGCAGCTCGGCTGCGCGCTGAGCTACGGGCGAACGTGGTAGTGCGGCGGGTGCTGCGGTGTTAGGCCGAAATATCCGGCGTCAGCTGTCGCTCCAGCAGTGCGATCTGGTCCTTCAGGTACAGCTTTCGTTTCTTCAGGCGCTGGAGTTGGAGCTGATCTTGGATGGGATTTGAAGCGAGGCGGGAGATGACGTCATCGAGGTCTCGGTGCTCGAGGTGCAGCTGATCGATACGCTGCCGGAGCACTTCACCGTCGGTCGTATGTATCATGGGCAGATTCCTCCATACCGACTTTGACTTTCCCAGTATAGACCTAACAAAAACAAAAAACGAGCGCCGCGCGAGCGGCAAAAGGGCACTGTCAGGCGTCGGTTTAAAACCCTGTTTTTTCTCAAATTTCTTAGATCGTGAATCACTGAAGGCGACCCGGAGAGGATTTGATGTCAATCATGCTTACCGTGAACGGCCGCGCGCACGATGTCGCCGCCGATCCTGAAACACCGCTGCTCTACGTACTGCGAAACGATCTCAGGCTGAAAGGTGCGCGCTACGGATGCGGTGCCGGGCTGTGCGGCGCGTGCATGGTCATCATCGACGGCAAAGCCGTGCAGTCGTGTGACGTCCCCGTCAGCGCGGTCGCCGGCAAATCGATTACGACGATCGAGGGTATCGGCAGTTCCGACAATCCGCATCCGCTGCAGCAGGCTTTCATTCGCGAGCAGGCGGCGCAATGCGGTTACTGCATCACGGGCATCATCATGAGCGCGAAAGCGCTGCTCGACGAAAAACCGGCACCGAGCGATGCAGAGCTGCGCGAAGCGCTGGGCGGGAATCTCTGTCGCTGCGGGACGCACACGCGCATCCTTCGTGCGATCAAGTCGTGCATCACTGGAGCGCGGCCATGACAGCACTCGCTGGAACACCACGGAAGCTTCCCGGCAGCCTCGAGACGAATCGCAGCCTCGATCAGTGGCTCACCATCAATGCCGACGGCACCGTTACTGTACGCCCGGGCAAAGTCGAGATCGGGCAGGGCATACTCACTGCGCTCGTTCAGATCGTGGCCGAAGAGCTGGATGTGGCGGTAGAGCGCATCCGGCTGGTCACTGCGGCAACGACGCTGAGTCCCAACGAAGGCATCACGTCGGGCAGTCGGTCTATCCAGGAAAGCGGCATTGCACTGCGCTTCGCTGCCGCCGAAGCGCGCGAGCTTCTGCTCGCACGCGCCGCCACCAAGCTCGATGCCTCGGTCGAGCAGCTGACGGTCCGCGACGGCGTCGTGTCTTCGCGCGCCGGGGGGAGCGTGTCGTACTGGGAACTCACGGATGAATCGCTGCTCAAGCGCGAGGCCAGCGGTGAAGCTCCGCCGAAAACCGCCGCGGAATACGAGCTGATCGGCAGGGCATTGCCGCGCATCGATATCCCTCCGAAAGTGATGGGTGCGCCCGTTTATGTCCACGATCTCGAGCTGCCGGAAATGGTGCATGCGCGTGTCGTGCGGCCGCCGCGACCGGGGATGCGGCTGACGACCGACGATTTCTCAGAGGTCGAGGCGATGCCTGGTGTGCTGAAAGTCGCCCGCGACGGGTCGTTTCTCGGCGTGATCGCGGAGCGCGAAGAGCAGGCGATACGCGCTTCGCGCAGGCTTGCCCGCGTGGCGCAATGGGACGGCGGTACTCCCCTGCCGGCGAGCGACCCGCGTTATCTCCTCGAGCTCGAAACCGAAGACGAAGTGATCAGCGAGAAACTGGAAGGCGCGCCCGAGGCCAGCGCGCGGAAATTCAGCGCCGAGTATACGCGCGGGCACCTCGCGCATGCGTCGCTCGGGCCGTCGTGCGCGATCGCTCGGTTCAAAGACGGTCGCTACACGATCTGGACGCACAGTCAGGGCATCTTCCCGTTGCGCGGCGATCTTTCGACGACGCTCAAGGTAGCCGAGAACAACATCGAGCTCGCGCACATGGAAGGTGCAGGCTGTTATGGGCACAATGGCGCGGACGACGTTGCATGCGACGCGGCGCTGCTTGCGCGGGCGTTTCCGGATCGCCCCGTGCGTGTCCAATGGATGCGATCCGACGAATTCGGGTGGGAGCCCTATGGCTCGCCCATGGTCATCCGCATGGAAGGCGCCCTCGACGCGAGCGGCAGGGTCGCGAGTCTGAGTCTCGACCTGTGGAGCCACGGCCACAGCACGCGCCCGACAGGCAGAGGCGGCGTGAACCTGCTCGCGGCGTGGCAGCTCGCCGAACCGGTGAAAGCGGCGCGTCCCGGTAATCCCCCGCTACCTGCGGGTGGAAGTCATCGGAATGCCATTCCGCTGTACGAGTTTCCGCGCCAGCGCGTGACCAATCATCTGGCGCGAAGCGCACCGCTCAGAACCTCGGCGTTGCGCTCCCTCGGCGCACACGTGAACGTGTTTGCCATCGAATCGTTCCTGGATGAGCTCGCAGAGGCCGCCGGGGCGGATCCGGTCGAATTCAGGCTGCGGCACCTCAAGGATGCACGTGCCAGGGCGGTCATCGAAAAGGTGGCTGAGATCGCCGGATGGCGCAGCCGTGAACAGGGCAACGGCGAGCGCGGCCGGGGCGTCGGCTTCGCGCGTTACAAGAATCTCGGATGCTACGTCGCCGTGATCGCCGAAGTTCGCGTCGGCGATACCGTACAGGTGCCGCGCGTATGGTGCGCCGTCGACGTCGGACAGGTGATCAATTCCGACGGCGTCGTGAACCAGATCGAAGGCGGAATCGTGCAGACGATCAGCTGGACGCTCAAGGAGCGCGTCGGCTACGACCGGGAAGGCGTCACGAGCCGCAACTGGGACGATTACCCGATTCTCACGTTCCCGGAGGTTCCGGACGTGCAGGTGGCGCTCATCGACCGCCCCGAGACGCCTCCGCTCGGCGCCGGGGAAGGGACGCAAGGCCCGACCGCGGCCGCGATTGGAAATGCGATCTACAACGCGATGAAAGTCCGGCTGCGAGACATGCCGTTCACGCGCGAGCGCCTGATCGCGGCGCTGGTGTGACGTTCGCTCCCGTGAAGGCGATCAGCTGCCGAACGTGTAAATGCGTCCGAGGAAATCGTCGACGTCTTCGTCGCGGAGGCTGCGCTCTGGATTGCGCGCGGGCTCGGGGGTACTGGTGGCGGGATTCTGGAGCAGCTCGATCACCGGGTTCCAGTTCGCCGAAAGCAGCTCGTCGCCGTAGCGGCCTTCCTGCGTGTCTTTCTTGTCTGTTTCTTTCATCCCCAGCCCCGCCGATGATCGTTACGGCTTTGTGGCCCGTTGCTGCTCGTAGTTGCTATTCATACCGTATGTTTACGTATGGTCGTGAGGTCATTCCGCACGAACGTCTGCGGTTTGTCGTCGCGGCGCGACAAGGCGTGCGCAATTGGCACGGGTGGCGATGAGCGCCAATACTTTGCTTCCTCTGCGGGTGCAGTATCAGGACCTCGTCGAAGCTTCGGCGATACTCGACGGGAAGGCACACCGCACGCCCGTACTAACGTCGCGCACGGTCGATGCGCTGACCGGAGCACGTGTTTTTTTCAAGTGCGAGAACTTGCAGCGCGGCGGCGCTTTCAAGTTCCGCGGGGCATACAACGCGCTTGCCCACCTGGCAGCGGACAAAAAGCACAAAGGCGTCGTTGCATACTCCTCCGGAAATCATGCGCAGGCGGTCGCGCTCGCCGGTCGGCTCCTCGGGATTCCGACCGTGATCGTCATGCCGGCCGATGCGCCTTCCGTGAAAGTGGAGGCAACCCGGGGTTACGGCGCCGAAGTCGTGCTGTATGACCGCGACCGCGACGACCGGGAAGCGATTACGGCCGACCTGGCGCGCGGACGGGGGCTCACGCCGATTCCGCCGTTCGATCACCTGCACGTCATCGCAGGACAAGGCACCGCGGCGAAGGAGTTGATCGAGGAGGTGGGCCCGCTCGACGTGCTGCTCGTTCCATGCGGCGGCGGCGGGCTTCTTTCCGGTTGCGCGATCGCGGCCGATGCGCTCTCGCCCGGGGCGGCCGTGATCGGCGTCGAACCCGCGCTCGGCGACGACGTGGTCCGCTCGTTCAGAAGCCGCTCGATTGAGCGCGTCCACAATCCGGCTACAATCGCCGACGGCGCGCGCACCTCGGCGCCCGGTGAAATCACTTTTCCCCTCATCCTGAATTACGTATCCGACATGCTGACGGTCGACGACAACGAGCTTTTGCGCGTCATGTGGTACCTCTGGGAACGTCTCAAGATCGTGGTAGAGCCGACCGGCGCGCTCGGAGCGGCCGCTCTGCTGGAAAGGAAACTGGAGGCGCGCGGAAAACGCGTCGGCGTCGTGCTCTCGGGAGGCAATGCCGACGTGAAGCAATTGTGCGCACTCCGTTGAGCGTCGCACCTGCTGCGCGCACGCGTCGTGCCGCGCTTCTGAACGGGATGTTTCTATACGCCGCCACGATATTCTTAAGCGCGTTCCTGCTTTTCCTCGTTCAGCCGGTCATCGCCAAGCAGATCCTGCCCTGGTTCGGCGGCGCGGCGTCGGTCTGGGCGACGTGTCTCGTGTTTTTTCAGACGGTGCTGCTCTTCGGTTACGCCTACGCGGACTGGACGACCCGCACGCTCAAACCGCGCACCCAGGCCGTCCTCCACGTCGCGCTGCTCCTCGCGAGCCTCGCGCTCCTGCCGATCGTCCCGGATGCCCACTGGAAGCCGGGGGCGCAGGAGACGAGCGGTCCGGCGATCGCGATTCTCTCTTTGCTCGGCGTGACCATTGGGCTGCAGTACTTCCTGCTCTCGACGACCAGCCCGCTCGTGCAGGTCTGGTTCTGGCGGCGTTTTCATCACGCAGTGCCGTACCGCCTGTTCGCATTGTCGAATTTCGCGTCGCTACTCGCGCTGCTCGCCTATCCGGTGGCGATCGAGCCCGTGCTGACGCTCGTTCAGCAGTCGATTGCCTGGTCCGTCGCGTATGGCGTTTTCGCCGTGCTCTGTGCTGTGACCGCGCTCGCCACGGTGAAATATTCGGGCGCGGGTCAGGACGTGCCGGCCGCGGCGACCGAAGCGGCACCCGCAGCACCGCCCACGGTCGGCGAGCGTGTGATGTGGATCGCACTGTCCGCGACCGGCTCTTGTGTGCTGCTCGCGGTCACGAATCACCTTACACAGAACATCGCGTCCATTCCTTTTCTGTGGGTCGTTCCGCTCTCGATCTACCTCGTGACGTTCATCCTGTGCTTCGATCACCCGCGCTGGTACGTGCGGCCGCTTTTTCTGGCGGCGGTAGCGGTGATGTTGCCCCTGATGGCGTGGTTCAGCGATTCGCTGAATCTCTGGGTCGCTGCGCCGCTTTACACGGCGGGGCTTTTCATCTGCTGCATGGTCTGCCATGGCGAGCTTTACCGCATGCGCCCGGGCCCGCGTCACCTCACCACGTTCTATCTAATGATCGCGGTGGGCGGCGCGCTCGGTTCATTGCTCGTGGGCGTCGGTGCGCCTAGTCTGCTGAATGGCTACTACGAGCTCGGCATTACGCTCGTCGCTGCGGCACTGCTTTTCGCCTGGAGAACGCGTGGAGCGCCGATCTGGGTTTCGGCTGCGGCGCTCGTCGTGTGCATCGCGACGCTCGCTTTCACGCTGGAGAACGTGCGCGAGTATCGCGCCGACGCGCGCGTCATGGTACGTAACTTCTATGGTGTGGTGCGCACGCGCGACTTTACGGAGCCTGTCCCTTTCCGGGCGATGTATCACGGATCCATCAATCACGGCGGTCAGCTGCTCGACGACTCGCATCGGCGTTATGCCAGCACGTATTTCAGCCGCACGAGCGGCTACGGCCGTGTCTTCGCGAGCTTGCCTCCAGCGCCGCGGCGGGTCGGCGTGATCGGGCTCGGCGCGGGCGCGCTCGCGGTCTATGCGCGCAAAGGCGACGTGTTCCGGTTCTACGAACTCGATCCGCAGGTCGCGGCAGTCGCCACGACGGAATTCAGCTTCCTGCGTGACGCGCCCGCGCAAATGGACATCGTTCTCGGGGACGGTCGGCTCTCACTCGAGCGCGAGCCGCCGCAGAACTACGATGTGCTCGCGATCGACGCGTTCTCCGGCGACTCGATTCCGATGCATCTCATCACCCGCGAGGCGATGGCGCTCTACGTCAAGCATCTCAGGCCGAACGGCGTGATCGTTTTCCAGGCGACGAATCGCTTCGTGGATATCGCGCCGGTGGTGGAGCGGCTTGCGGCGGAGCTTGGGCTCACTGCCGTGCTCGTTTCCGACCAGCCGGACAGCAGCTACGAAAGCAAGCACGAGTACTGGAATTCCAGCACCGATCAGATCATCGTCACGCGCGACAAGGCGCTACTCGATGCAGAGCCCGTCAAGTCGGGGGCACAGCCGCTGGCCGTGCGTCCGGATTTTCGCGTGTGGACCGACGATTTCTATAACCTGCTGCAGGTGCTGAAGCGCTGAGCAGGCGTCGCGCGTCCACTGTGTGAAATTGTTCAAATTTTGCGCAGCCCAAACATCGGCGGTTTAAAGCGACTGGGCGCGCCGCGGATCGGACGCTTACCCACATTGTTATCCACAGAAATTGTGGATCACCGATAGTCGAAGAGATTGCGGCGGGCGTGCTGAAGGTGAGCGACGATACGGTCGCTTGCGCGCTCGGCATCGCGCGCCTTCAGTGCCGTTACGATGTCCCGATGCTCGCGCTGATACTGCAGCCGCCGGTCAGGCGTCACGATCCGGTCCTTGAGCTTTCCCCAGGCGGCTTGTTTGCGCACTGCAGCGACGAGATCGAGCACTCGAATAACAAAGCGATTATGCGTTGCAGTCGCGAGCGCTTGATGCAGTGCAGCATCCCACAGCTCGAACTCGTCGAGCGTCCCGGCCTTCTCCGCTTTATCCAGACACATTTCCATGCGGTCGAAATCCGCGGGCGTCGCATTCGTGACGATGAGTTCCGCAAGCGCCGGCTCGATGCGCAGCCGCGCTTCCATGAGCTCCGCGGGGCTCGTGTTCGAGAAGCTTTCCGAATGAAATTGCTCGGGAGCAGGTGAGGCGGCGCCCGCGAGAAACGTCCCACGGCCAACGTGCCGCGTGATCGAGCCCTCGGCCTCGAGCTGCGTCAGCATTTTCCGCACGGCGTTCCGCGGCACGGCAAAACGTTCTGCAAGCTCACGCTCGGTAGGCAGGCGTGCGCCTGGCGGCAGCGTGCCGTCGGCTGCGGCGTTCATGATGAAATCCCGGATGCGTCGCGCATCTTCGCGGGAGCTCGCGCGGTTCGTGGATATGGCCATGCCCCATTGTGGCGGTTTCGAACCAATCAGGTCAATTGGTCCATTTTATTGACACTTGGTCCACTCATGCCTAGCATCATGCCCGCAACGCACGCCGGAACAGACGCCTTTATCCCCCGCGACTTCCAGGAGGAGCATGCCGTATCGCGCATCGCTGCACGCGCCTGTATCGCTTTACCGTCCCTCACATTCGTCTGCAGGCGCAACGCCATGAGCGATCCGCGTGTGGAGGCCGCCATCGCGCACTGGGCGCCGCGTTTCGTCGCGAATGGCGTGCCGCTCTCCGATTTCGAAGAAGTGACCCGCGGCATCTCCAAGTGGGATGAATGGTGCGCGGCCTGGTCCGCGCGGGCCGCCGTTCATGAGGCGCTCGGCAACGAGGCGATGGCTGCGGGATACAAGTATTCGGCCGCAGAGCATCTCACCCGCGCAGGTGTCTGCTACCACTTTGCAAAGTTCGTTTTCGTTCAGGACTACGACCAGATGCGCGCGGCGCACATAAAAGCCGTCGAGTGCCGGCGCACGGCGTTGCCGCATCTGGATCCGCCCGGCGAGAGCGTGGAAATCCCGTACGAGCGCACGCGCCTTCACGGAAATCTCCGGAAGCCGCGTGGCATAGCGCGTCCTCCCATCGTCGTCATGTGCATGGGGCTCGATTCCGCGAAAGAGGAAATGGATGCGTACGAATCGATTTTTCTCGCGCGCGGTATGGCAACGCTCGCGTTCGACGGGCCCGGACAGGGCGAAGCCGAGTACGAGCTTTCCATCCGCGGCGACTACGAAGCTGTCGTAAAAAGCGTCGTCGACTGGATCGAGCAGCAGGACGCAATCGATGCTCGACGCATAGGTCTGTGGGGCGTGTCGCTGGGCGGCTATTACGCGCCGCGCGCCGCGGCTTTCGAGAAGCGGGTGAAAGCGTGCATCGCACTATCGGGTCCCTACGACTGGAGCGATCTCTGGATGCAGATGAATCCGCTCACGCGAGAAGCGTTCCGGGTGCGGGCTAAATGCGATACCCCGGAAGCAGCACGCGAATATGGCGCAAGCTTGACGCTGAAGGGCGTCGCGTCGAACATCACGTGTCCGCTCTATATCGTCGCCGGCAAGCTCGATCGAATCGTGCCGTGGCAGGATGCCGAGCGACTTGCCGGGGAAGCGAGTGGCCCGGTCGAGCTTCTGATTATCGAAGACGGCAACCACGTCGCGAACAACCGCGCCTACCGTTACCGCACGCAGTCGGCTGACTGGATGGCGCGGGAGCTCGGCGCGACGCTACTTTAAAAAGCCTGGACGAGCGACAGGCACACGGAGGGAAAAATGAAACGTCTGGGAATAGCGGCTGCAGCCGGCGT
>DASRIK010000362.1:0-2189 GCA_035650035.1 Burkholderiales bacterium
GCTTTTCTCGCCTCGCCGCCTCTGGTCATCGCTTACGCCATTGCAGGCTCGACCAGGATCGACATCGAGAACGAGCCGATCGCGAGCGACAAATCGGGACAGCCTGTTTATCTGCGCGATGTATGGCCGCAGGACGCCGAAATCGACGCGGTGCTGCGCGACCACGTGCAGACGCGGTTTTTCACCGCGGGGTACGAAGTGGAGATCGAAATGGTGGAGGCGGGGACCGCGCGCGGGAAAACGCCGGCGCAGTTCGGCTGGCACGATGACAGCACGTACATCCGCAAGCCCCCTTACTGGAGCGCGGAGCACGGTGAGGCGCCGAAGCTCGAAGGCATGCGCGCGCTCCTTCTTCTCTCCGACAACATCACCACCGATCACATCTCGCCCGCGGGCGAGATCCTGGAAGAAAGCACTGCGGGGCGCTTCCTCATCGAGAAAGGTGTCACGCGCGACGATTTCAACTCCTACGGCACCCGTCGCGGCAATCACGAGATACTCACGCGGGGCACGTTCGCGAACATCCGCCTGCGCAACGAGATGGTGCCCGGCGTCGAAGGTCCCTACACGCGTCTTCAGCCCGAAGGCCGGACCGTGCCGCTGTTCGAGGCCGCGCAGACCTATCTCGAGCGCGGGCAGTCGCTCATCGTGATCGCAGGGCGTAACTATGGGTGCGGCTCTTCGCGCGACTGGGCGGCGAAAGGGCCGCGGCTCCTCGGCGTGAGCGCGATCGCGGCCGAGAGCTTCGAGCGCATACACCGCGCGAATCTCGCGGGCATGGGCGTCATGCCGCTCCAGTTCGACGCTGGTACGGGGCGCAAATCCCTCGGCCTCGACGGGACCGAGACCTATACCGTAAAGGGCCTCGACAAGAGCTTCACCCCGCGTGCCAGGCTCACACTCGAAATCACACGCGCCGACGGAACGCGTCTTGCGGTACCGGTCACGTGCCGCCTCGACACCGACGAGGAGCTCGCGTATTTCCGGGCGGGCGGGCTCCTGCCGATGATTTGCGAACGCCTCCTGCAACAGGCATGATCCGACGCTCTTCCGAACTCGAGCACGAAAGGAATCCCATGAGCAGGCACACGAAAGCAGGTGCGCTGGCTGCGCTGTTTGCCGCATCGGCGGTCATGGCAGTCAGCGGTGCGGCCGTCGCGCAGACTTACCCGACCAAGCCCGTGCGCATCATCGCGCCGTTCGCGCCCGGTGGCGGCACCGACTTCATCGCACGCGTCGCGGGGCAGAAGCTCACCGAAGCGCTGGGTCAGCAGTTCATCGTCGACAACCGCCCTGGCGCGGGGGGCTCGCTGGGCGCGGAACTGGGCGCGAAAGCCCCGCCGGACGGCTATACGCTCACGCTGATCGCCGGCAGCTATTCGGTGAATCCCAGCATGTTCAAGCTCGTGTTCGACCCGGTGAACGACATTACGCCGATCGTCCAGCTCTCGCAGGGGCCGCTTCTCATCGTCTCGCATCCCACCCTGCCGGCGAAAACGGCGAAGGACCTGATCGCACTCGGCAAGGCGAAGCCCGGCAATCTGCTCTACGCCTCGAGTGGGCAGGGCAGCATCGTCCATCTCGCCACCGAGCTGTTCGCGGACATGGCGGGAATCAAAATGACACACGTGCCATATAAAGGCACCGGACCCGCCATCGTCGACACGATCTCCGGTCAGACGCAGCTTTTATGGGGCAGCATCGCGCCCGTCACGCCTTTCGTGAAGCAGGGCAAATTGAAGCCCATCGCGGTCACTACGATGAAGCGCGTCGAAGCGTTCAAGGACGTGCCGACGGTCAACGAATCGGGACTGAAGGGCTACGACGTCGTGCTCTGGCACGGCCTCGTCGGGCCGAAAAACCTGCCGCGGCCGATCGTCGATCGTCTCAATGGCGAGCTCAACAAGATCCTCAAGAACAAGGATATGCAGGACAAGCTCGCGGGCGACGGCGTCTCCGCCGCGGGCGGCACGCCCGAGCAGTTCGGCACGATTATCAAGAAGGACATCGACATGTGGCGCAAGGTCGTGCAGAAAGCGGGCGTCAAGCCGGAGTAGACGGCAGCGTACGTCCAGGAAAGCACGATGCGTAGCTCTTCCCGCACTGCTTCAGCAGTGGAAGTTACGCCTGTCCGCTGGCGCACTGGCACAAGCGGCGGTTGCTACACCAGTGATCGACGTCAAAGTTGC
>DASRIK010000363.1:0-2876 GCA_035650035.1 Burkholderiales bacterium
GGACGATCGACGATCGCCGAGTACGCGACGCGATCTTTGGGCAGCTTCATGTGCGGCCAAATATACCGTCGGAACGAAAAAGAATGTCGGCACGCGCGGCGCTGGTTCGAGCGCTTGCATGGAGCCGCTTCTGGCGCAGACCGGCGCGATCAGCGCCGGCGCTTCTTATCGGGCTTTTCGCTCGTCACGAGGTCTGACCGCGCCGTCCTGCGCCTTTCGCCTGCTCGTCCAGCATGGTGGCGAGGATCAGAAGGTTGATGGTGGGCATCGGCGTCTCGCCGCGCATCCAGGCCCCGAGAACCGACTCGGCCACGCCCAGCCGCTTCGCCACCTTCATTCTCCCAAGTAGTCTGACGGCTTGCTCGAGCAACGCGCGCTTGGCGGTGTGATCCATCGGGGCCTCCCTAGTACGCTCTCAGGGTAGGCCACGGCATCGAGATCTTCAGCGAAGCGCCGCATGCCGGCGGTGTGCGGGATTCACCTGACTACTGGATCGTTATGCGATCCACGTAGCACCACTTCCACTTCTCGCCCGGCTGCATCGACTGCATGACCGGATGGCCAGTGGACTGGAAGTGCGTTGTCGCGTGCTTGTTCTTCGAGCTGTCGCAGCATCCGACATGACCGCATTGGAGGCAAAGGCGCAGATGCACCCACTGATCGCCGGACTTCAGGCATTCCTCGCAGCCCTGCGTTGCCGGACGGACATCGCGCAGGCCGTCGAGATGCGTACAACTCGCGGCGGGCGCCGGTGCGGGAAATAGCAGAGAGGCAACCACCGAGGCGGTCATGATCGCGGCGATCGCGCCCAACGAGACGAGCGGCGGAACGTGGAAGAACTCGGCAGTCGAGAGCTTCGCCGCGGCGAGCATCAGCATCAAGGCGAGGCCAACGCGCAGGAAGCGCAGCTTGCGCACCACGCCGGCGAGCAGGAAGTAGAGCGAGCGCAGGCCGAGCAGCGCGAAGATGTTCGAGGTGTAGACGAGGAACGGGTCGCGCGTGACCGACAGCACCGCTGGAATCGAGTCCACCGCGAATACAAGGTCGGTCGTCTCGATGACCGTGAGCGCCACGAGTAGCGGCGTCGCTGCCCACCGGCCGGCCTTTCGCACGAGAAAGCGCGAGCCGTGCAGGCGCGGCTCGATGGGAATGACGCGTGCGAGCCAGCTTTCACACAGCGCGCATTGCTGCGTGACGAAACGGCTTTCGCTCTCCTCGCCCCGCAGCATGCGCACCGCCGCGTAGACAAGGAGCGCGGCGAGCGGGTAGACGGTCCAATGGAAGCGCTCGAGGAGCTCGACCCCGAGCACGATCAGCACCGCGCGCATGACGATGGCACCGACGATTCCCCAGAACAGCGCCCGGCTCTGAAGGTTCGCCGGAATCCCGGTCAGCGAGAAAATGAGGATGAAAATGAAAAGGTTGTCGACCGAGAGCGACATTTCCAGGAGGTAGGCGGTCAGCCACGTGACGGCGGCCTCGCCGCCGCGCGCGATTCCGATCCAGGCGGCGAAGACGAGGGCAAGCCCGAGCCACAGGGCGCTCCATAGCCCCACGCGGAGCGTGGTCACAAACCTGCTTCGCTGGCGATGTGGCCTGCAAGGGCGGCCCAGTCCTGTTCGGCGCGCCCGGCCGCGATCGCTTCCAGCAGATGGCCCCTGATCATTTCACCGAGCGGAAGGTCCATGCCGGCTTCGCGAGCGGTAGCGAGCGCGAGCTCGACGTCCTTCACGCCGAGCGGCATCGCGAACTGCGCCGGCAGCCACGCCTCCTCGACCATCATCTTCCCGTAATTCTTATAGGCCGGCGAGCCGAGCGAGGTATTCCCGATGACGTTGAGAAAGTCGGCCGGCGCCACGCCACACTTCCGTACGAGCGCGAACGCTTCGCCGAGGCTCTCGATCAGGCACGCGAGGAGGAAGTTGCGCGCAATCTTCACTGCGTTTGCCTTCACGGGTTCGTGGCCCACGATGAAGGTTTGCTTGCCTAGAACGGAGAAAAGTGGCTTGCAGCGCTCCAGTGCCGCGTTCGGACCGGCCGCGATGATGTCGAGCTGGCCCTGCGCTGCGAGCGGCGGGCGGCCGAAAACCGGAGCCGCGACGTAGTTTCCCTTCTGGATGGAAGCGAGCTCCCGCGAGATCGCCATGCTGACCGTCGCCATGTTCAGATGGACCGTATCTCTTGGGAGTCGGCGCGCGAGCCCCGGGTCGAGCCACACCGCGCGCACCGCCGCGTCGTCGGAGAGCATCGTGATGACCACGTCGCCCGCGGCAACCTCGTCGGGTTTTGCCGCGATATCGGGCGAAGAGCGGGTGCGGTTGAAGACTTTGACGCTGTGCCCCGCTGCCGTCAGGCGCTCGACCATCGGACGACCCATTTGACCAAAACCGATAAAACCAAGCTGCATTTGGTTTTTTTCCTTGTCGTGTGTGCGCTGTGGGGCGGTGCTGCTTTCGGGCAATCCTATCCCGCGAAGCCGGTGCGCGTGTTGGTCTGAGGTCGAGTAGGCATACTCCGTGCGTTCGGCCGGGGTATGGAAGACCGAAAGCCGCTTGCGCCCGACGCAAGCCCGGATGACGCGCTCGACGAAGGACTTCGCGAAACTTTTCCGGCCAGCGATCCGATTGCGGTCGGGTTGGCCTATTACCGGCGGGGCGGCACGAAGCTTGCGAAGAGGTCTCGGAAAGGAGACATGACGTGGCCCTTCCCCTGATCAAGCTAGGTCTCGCCGCGGCGGCGGGGTACTTTCTCTACTCGAGCTACATGCGCTCGCGCGCGGCCGGCTCCACGACGAACGCTAGCGACGCGGTGGACGACATCGATTTGCCGGCTAATCCGACTGTCGAGCAGAAGCTCGATGCCGGCGTGCAGGAAAC
>DASRIK010000364.1:0-4592 GCA_035650035.1 Burkholderiales bacterium
GCCTTCGTTGGGCCGCTTGAATTATGGCATGATGATCCAAACATCCAAAGCCGTATCAAGAGCAGCTCATGTCCTACGCGTCAGTTCTCGATGATCGTTCCGTCATTGCCATCAAGGGAGCGGAAGCGCGCTCATTCCTGCAGGGTCTTATCAGCAACGACATGGGCGCGTGCGCGCCCGGCAAGGGCACCTATGCGGCCCTACTCACTCCTCAAGGCAAGATCCTCTTCGAGTTCTTCGTGACCGAGCACGAGGACCGGTTCCTGCTCGACTGCGCCGCGGCCCGCGTGCCGGATTTCGGCAGGCGCCTCGCGTTTTACCGCCTACGCGCCAAGATCGACATCACGATCGCCGAAGACCTGAAGGTGGCCGCCCTGTGGAACGGAGCGACGCAAGCCCCGGCTATCGCTGGAGTCTCGGCATTTTCTGATCCACGCCTTCCTGCCCTCGGTGTGCGCCTGATTGGTCCTCTGCCTGTCCTGCAAAGTGCGATTGCGGCGGCCCAAGCGGGCGACTATCGCAGTCACGCACTCAAGTTCGGCGTCCCCGACAGCGCCGATGTACCGCCCGACAGCGTGTTCGCGCTCGATGCGGGCCTCGAGGAGCTCGGCGGCGTCGACTTCAAGAAGGGCTGCTATGTCGGCCAGGAAGTAACTGCGCGCATGAAGCATCGTGCAAGCGCCCGGCGCCGCTTCCTGATCGCCGAGATTGATGGCGACTTGCCGCCGCCCGGCACGAAGCTGGAGGCGTCGGGACGTGAAGTCGGTACGCTCGCCACCGGAGCGCGGGGCCGAGCACTGGCGCTCGTCCGGCTCGACCGCGTTAGCGAAGCGGACAGCGCGGGAGAAGACATCACCGCGATGGGACAAAAAGTGCGTTTGCAGCGGCCGTCATGGTTGCAGCCGTGAAGAAGATTTCGTTACGCTGAAGCCGCAATCCAATCCACCACACGGGGGCGATCATGCTGCATCACGTGTCCATTGGCGTGACGGATGTCGCGCGCGCGGCGCAATTCTACGATGCCGTATTGTCGATACTCGGCTTCAGGCGCGTGATGGAGGTCATGCCGTACGGCATCGCCTACGGGATCAAGATGCCGCAGTTCTGGGTGCAGTTGCCGCACGACCAGGGCGCCCCGAGCGGCGGCAACGGCACGCACATCGCGTTCAACGCGAACACGCAGGCGGCGGTCAATGCGTTCCATGCCGCGGCGCTCGCAGCCGGCGGCAGGGATGAAGGCGCGCCGGGCCCTCGGCCGGAATACACCGCGAAATACTACGGCGCGTTCGTCCGCGATCTCGACGGCAACAAGATAGAGGCCGTGTTCCTTCCGATGGGGACGACGCCGGAAACAGCGAAAGCATCCAAAGCAAAAGCGCGCAAGGCCAAGCCGGCGAAGAGAGCAGCTGCTCGGAAGTCTGGCGCGAAAAAGTCTGCACGGCCCAAAGCCAAGAAACGCGCGCGGAAGCGCGCCCGCAGACGCTGATGCAGAAAGCAATCCAGCGCTGTCAGTGGCCGGGTGCGGACGAATTGTATGTCGCCTACCATGACGACGAATGGGGCGTGCCGGAATACGATGATCGCGCGCTCTACGAGAAGCTGATGCTCGATGGATTCCAGGCCGGCCTGTCGTGGATCACGATCCTGCGCAAGCGCGAGAATTTCCGCAAAGCGTTCGACGGCTTCAATCCGGAGAAGATTGCCCGATACGGCAAGCGCGAACGCGCGCGGCTGATGAAAGATGCGGGCATCATCCGAAGCAACGCGAAGATCGACGCTGCCATCACCGGAGCACAGCTCTGGCTCGACATCATGGAGAAGGAGCCGGGCGGTTTCTCGGAACTGATCTGGAAATACGTCGACGGAAAACCGCAGATCAACCGCTTCCGTGAGATGAGGGACATTCCCGCAAAATCGGAGATGAGCGAAAAGCTCTCGAAGGATTTGAAGAAGCGCGGTTTCAAGTTCGTCGGACCGGTGATCGTCTACGCATTCGCGCAAGCGGTCGGCATGATCAACGACCACGTCGTCGGTTGTTATCGCTACAAGCAGGTTCAGACTCTCGCGCGCTAGCCCCGGCCGCGATAGGGCTCGACCTCGATATCGGGGAGCCAGACGTCTTTCGGCAGGCGACCCGTCTGCCAAAACACGTCGATTGGGATGCCCCCGCGCGGATACCAAAAACCGGCGATGCGGAGGTACTTGGGCCGGATCGCGGAGACCACCCGCTTCCCGATGTTGACAGTGCAATCTTCATGGAACGCGGCCATGTTGCGGAAGCTCGCCAAAAACAGCTTCAACGACTTCGATTCGAGCAGTTGGCGCGCCGGCACATAGTCGATGACGAAATGCGCAAAATCGGGCTGGCCGGTGATCGGACAGAGCGTGGTGAATTCGGGCGCAGTGAAGCGCACGACGTAATCCGCGTCCGCATGCGGATTGGGCACCGTATCCAGCACCGCTTTTTCAGGCGACTCCGGAATCGCAACAGCACGGCCGAGCTGCAATCGCGCCTTGCGCGCAGCCATCAGCTTTCCTCGTAGACGCAGGACTGCCC
Organism: Burkholderiales bacterium; assembly: GCA_035650035.1. GTDB lineage: Bacteria > Pseudomonadota > Gammaproteobacteria > Burkholderiales > SG8-41 > JAQGMV01. The sequence goes on from DASRIK010000364.1 coordinate 2,558, forward strand.
GACCGAAGGACGCGACAAGCGCACGCGGCACACTTCAGGCAAACGGCGCTTCGCTTCGCGAAACACATAGCGCGCGAGGTTTTCCAGCGTCGGCGCTCCGATCCCGGCGATGTCGTTGAGCACCTGATGATCGAGCTGCGCGCGGATATCGGCGAGCGCCGCGTTCACTTCGGAGAAGTCGCGCACCCAACCCTTGGACGGATCGGCTTCGCCCTTCAGCGTCACTTCCGCATAGAAGCTGTGGCCGTGCAGGCGCCGGTTGGAGCCAAGCGGCGCCTCCTCCAGGTAGTGCGCGGCGTCAAAGCCGAATTGCTGGGTAATCTCGATCATGGCGGGGTGGCGTTAGACGTACTCTGACCGCACGTCAAGGAATTCCGAGAAGCTTATGAGTTTGCAAGGAAAGCCGCCATTGGGGATGGGCAAGGCAGTAAGCGGTTGCGGCTTCCGTGTTCGCGACCCGCGCCGGTCCATCCATCGGCTGAAGGAAGAAGTGGCGAAAATCGAGGCTCGTGAATCTCTCCGGTTCGGCGCCCTTCTGCGGATACACGAGCTTCAATTCGTCGCCGCGCTTCAGGACGAAATCCGCACCTGCTTTGGGGCTCACACAGATCCAATCGATGCCCGACGGCGGCATCAGCGTGCCGTTGGTTTCGATGCCGATCTCGAATCCACGCGCATGCAATGCGTCGATCAGCGGCGCATCGATCTGCAACAGCGGCTCGCCCCCCGTGCAGACAACATAGGGCGTAGCATCCTGGCCTCTCGGCCACTTCGCCGCGATCGCGTCGGCCAGCGCATCGGGCGTCGTGAACTTGCCGCCGCCAGGGCCATCGGTGCCGACGAAATCCGTGTCGCAGAATTTGCACGTGGCATCCGCGCGGTCTTCTTCGCGTCCGCTCCACAAATTGCATCCGGCAAGGCGTAAGAAAACCGCTGCGCGTCCGGTCTGGGCACCTTCGCCTTGCAGCGTGTAGTAAAGTTCTTTGACCGTGTATGTCATGCCGCTCTCTCTCGATAGCGCGCATAGCCGGCCGCACGGAGCTTGCAGGCGGGACAGTCACCGCAACCATAGCCCCACTCGTGACGGTGCGTGCGGTCGCCGTGATAGCAAGTGACGGTCTCCTCGATGATCAGCTCGACAAGAGCTGACCCGCCGAGCCGCTCGGCGAGTCGCCAGGTCTCGCCCTTGTCGATGAACATCAGCGGAGTGTGAATCACGAACGGCTGCGCGAAACCAAGCTCGAGCGTCTGCTCCATCGCTTTCATCGTCGCGTCGCGGCAATCGGGATATCCGGAATAATCCGTCTCGCACATGCCGCCAACGAGATCGCGACTGCCGCGCCGATAGCCGAGCGCAGCAGCCGCGGTCAGAAACATCAGATTGCGCCCCGGCACGAAGGTCGTCGGCAGCCCCTCTTCGCGCATCTCGATCGCGATGTCGTCGGTGAGCGCGGACCCGCCGATTTCAGACAGCACACCGAGGTTCAACACGTGATCGGGGCCGAGGCGCTTGCGCCAAGGCACGAACTCCTGCCTCAGCCGCTCGATGATGCGGGGGCGCGCTTCGAGCTCGGCCGCGTGCCTCTGCCCGTAGGAAAACCCCACCGTTTCGACGAATTCGAAACGGTCCAGCGCCCAGGCAAGAATGGTTGTGGAATCCTGCCCGCCGGAGAACAGCACCAGCGAAGAGCTTGCGGTCATGGATGACGTTTAGCGCAACGAAAACGGCGGCGCGAGCCTATGCCGCAGGAACGGCAGCCATGCTGCGTTTTTCCGCGCAGATTTCCTAATGCACCATGAAAACCGCGATGCCGGCGTGCGCAATGACGTGCCGTGTCACGCCGCCGATCAGGCTCTCGCGCAGCCGCCCTCGGCCATAGCCACCGAGCACCAGCAGATCGGCACTACCCTCACCGGCCGCATCCAACAGCACCTGCCCGATCCGCTTGCTACCGGCATCGATCAGACGCTCGGTCGAGGACACCCCGTGCAGCTTAAGATAGTCCTTCACGCCCTCGGTCGCGTTGGTGCGCAA
>DASRIK010000365.1:0-4666 GCA_035650035.1 Burkholderiales bacterium
GCAGCGACGGCGCGTGCGATTTCGGAATCGACGCGCTGACCATTCAGTGCGCGCTCCGTTTCGGGCAAACGCCGCGAGTAGTAACAGGCCCCCGCGACGCCGATGTGCGCATTGCGCGCGCGCTGTTCGCCATCCACGTCATAGAAAACCGCGATACCCGCGAGCGCGAAGTCGCCCGGGCGTCTTGCGAACTCGCCGAAAGCCCATCTGCGCGCAGCCGGCCACACAGGCAGGCGCACGTCGAGGATGAGCTCGTCTTCGGCGAGCGCGGTCGTGAGCGGCCCCTGGAAAAAATCTGCCGCCTTGATACGGCGCTCGCCCGACGGACCCAGAACCCGCAGCTCGGCTTCGCACGTCGCGGCGATGCACGGCATTTCGGACGCGGGATCCGCATGCGCCAGGCTTCCACCCACGGTCCCGCGATTGCGCACCTGATAGTGCGCCACATGTCTGATTGCTTCGACGAGCAGCGGATGCGCTTTCGCGAGCTGAGCGTTGGATTCGATGTCGCACCACCGTGTGCGGGCGCCAAGCAGCACACCCGCGCTGTCAATCACGATCGTGTCCAGGCCCTGCAGCTTACGAACGTCGACGAGGATCGAAGGTTGTGCGAGGCGGAAAGCCATGGTCGGCAGCAGGCTTTGCCCGCCGGCGATGATCTTCGCGCCGCCGCGGTTTTCTGCAAGCACCTTTACGACCTCGGCGGGCGTGGAAGGCGCGACGTATTCGAAATTCGGCAGCTTCATGTTCGTGGAGGCTGCCAGCTTCGAGCGGATGCCGCGCCGCTCGCCATGAAAAACGCGATTGCGGTCGATACAAGGAGGCGATAGAGCAATCGATTCCCCGGCGGCGCGTGACTGCAATGCCGTGCGGCATCGCTTTGATGTGAATCAGCGCAGACGCAAAAATTCTGCGTCAACTTTGACTTGGCTCAAGTTTACCGCACTTGAATGCCTAGTCAACTTTCGCCAGGAGGTAGCGTTCCACCATGTCGGCCGCGTGCTCGAGACGCTGCTTCACGCGCTGCGGCGCGAGCAGTCGCTGCCCGAACAGTGCCTCGAAGGTGTGATGGTTCGTAATGTAGTGAGCGGTGAGCGAAGAGATGGAGATATAGAGATCGACCGCATCGACGTTCTTTCGAAACACGCCGGCTCGAATGCCGCGCTCGAGAAGTTCGTCGATCGTTTCAAGGAGCGGGTTGTACATGCGCGGGATCTCGGTCGAAGCGCGCACGTGGCGTCCGCCGATGAGGTTTTCGCTCTGAAGAAGACGCAGAAACTCCGGAAACTGCACCCAGATCCGGCCGGTGAAGATCACGAGCTTACGCATCCCTTCGACGGGGTCCATGCCGCGCAACTGAAGATCTCTCTGCCGGCTGCGGATCGTGTCGTAGGTGCGCTCGAGCAGAGCGGTGAACAGCCCGTCCTTGCTGCCGTAATGGTGATAGAGCAGGTTCTTGTTCACGCCGGCTCTGAGTGCAATCTCGTCGATGCGCGCGCCGTCGAACCCTTTTTCCGAGAACTCTGCGAGCGCGCCGTCGAGGATCATTTCGCGCGTTCTGCGCGAGCTTTCTCTCGAGACGGGACGCACCCGAGTCTCATCCGATCCGTTCTCGGGCACGCTGTGTTGAGCGTTGGTGCGCACGGCTGCTCCCTTGCAGTTCGCGCGTGAAGCTTGCGCGAACGCGCGCCCTGTCGTCAACAGGGGCTTGTCGAGCCATTCAATTGCTGCGACTTGGGACTACGGTGTGACGTTCCGCGTCCACGATCACTACGCGGTCACGCAGGACGACTTGTCGCGGCATTTCGCCGCCGGCGCATTTGAATGGTCTGCCGTATCTCTGCGCGGCCTGGGCGAGCTTGCGCTTGCGCCAGTCGGTCGACGGCGGCGGCACATCCACGCGGTCGATCACGGGCGCTTCGAGCTCGTGGGCCTTTCGGCCCCTGAAGGCGCGGAGAATGATACGAAGAATACCCATGTCGCGAACGGGATCGGAGCGTTCCAGGCGGCGAAGCGCCGCAGAGGCCGTATGATGCCACGGAAGCGCACGCGCACTCACCTCTGCGTTGCGGCGTCGGCGATCTCCATCGTAAGCACCACGCGTGCTCGCACTTCCACCACGCCGGGCTCGACGGGTGTGAACGACGCGCTTTCCGCCATGCCGGCCTGGCGCACCAGTGGCCGCACGGCACCCAGATCCTGCTCGACGAGCGAATGCACGCCGCCGAGCTTCACGCCGAGCGCCGCTGCAAGCGCGTTTGCTTTCTCGCGGGCCTGACCGGCGGCCCTGGTGAGCGCCAGACGCCGCGCCTGGCTGTCGTCGCTCAGGGTAAAAGCGAGGCGTTGAACCTGGTTCGAACCCGCTTCGATGGCGGCGTCGATCGCTTCACCGACGCGCGGGATCGCCTTCGTCCTGACATGAACCACGTTGCTCACCTCGTATCCGGTGATGCGAGGCGCCTCCTGCTGCTCACGGCTCGGCGGCGCATAGACAGGGCGGATTGAATACGAGCCCGTGCTCAGCGTGCCATCGCTACCGACCGTTTTGCGCAAAGCTGCAAGGACGCGCTCCATGCGCCCGCTGTTCTCACGGGCGGCAGCCGCTGCGGTCGGCGCGCGAGTGACGACCCCGAAATCAAGCAAGGCGAGATCCGGCGCGGCCTCTACGCGCCCTTCTCCCGTCGCTTCGATGGCGCGAGGCGACTTCACGTCTGCTGCCGCAGCGGCAGGCGTGCCGTGCATGGAAAGAATGAATAGCCCGGCGAGAGCAGCTGCGGCCACGCGGCGGGGCCGTGCAGTGTAAGTCGTAGTCACGATACGCATGATAACCGAGGACGCCTTGCGCGGAGTCGCCTGTCAGGGATTCTCGTAGCCCTTGGCGCTGAGCGAGAGCGTGTGCCGCCGCGGATCGCGCGTGAAGTACAAACCCCCGCTGCGCGCGGAGCGGCCGGGCAGATACGTGAAAGTCATCTCGCTTTTTTCAACGACGCCGCCCGGCGCTGCGAGCTCGCCTTCCACCTTCACGTCCGCAGCCGTGCGATCGCCGCGATTACTCGCGGTGATCTTCACGAGATACCTATCGGCTAGCGGGACGATCTCATCCGCCCGGATGGAAATATCCGGAGGTGATGTCTCGCCTTTCACCGCTTTGTACGCGAGGAACGAGAGCGTTGTCGTAACCAGCGCGAGTCCGACTGCCGCGACGATCCATTCCCACGGCGGAATTGCCGCTGCGGAGCGCTTGCGCTCGGCGCTCACAGGATGAGCCGGGCCGCGGCGGCGCCGATCGCCGCCGGAAACGCGAGCACGACCGTCGCCGTCGCCAACTCTTCCGCGGAAACGCCCGTAGTGCGGCCGAACGTCCACAGGATGTATGCGCTGATCGCCAGGCATATGGCATAGCCGACGACCGTATACCGCAGGAAGACGCCGGCTTGCCGCGCGCCTTCGGGAAGCGGCGAGTGGCCGTGAAACTCGACCGAGTAGACGAAGGCGTGCATAAGCACGAGCGACACCGCCGCGAGCGCCACCGCGTGCCACGGCGTCATCATGTAGGAAATCAGCACCATCTCTTCAGTAGGCGCGACGTTGAGCGAAAGAAAGACGGCGCCCACGGCCATGAAGAACATCTCGCCGCCGTATGTATCGGCACGCCTTTCCTTCCGACGGTTCCTGCCGTTCTGGCCGCCGAACTGGCTTTGGGCGAGCAGCGCACCGATGCTCCCGGGCACCGCCTGCAGCGCAACCTTACCGAGAATCTCCGCCAGCGGCATCGTGGGTGTGATTACGCCGAAGAGCAGCAGCACGGGCGCTGCGGCGAGAAAGCCGACGGCGTATGCAACGAATGTGTCCACCACATCGTCTTTCCAGTCGAAGGTATCTTCGAACCCGACATAGTGCGAAAGCCCGACGAGGAGCGGCACGACGAGCATGATGAGCAGCATGAGTCTGAGCGGCTCCATGTAAAACCCGAGCCCCCACATCTCCATGGTCATCAAGACCGGCAGTGAAAAAACGACAGCGCCGCCGAATGCGCGCGCCAGGCCGACGAGAAACGCACGGTTTGCATTATCGGGCCGGCCGGACGCTCCCGCGGACCGAGCGCGCGGCCTCTCCGGCGGTCGAGCCGCTTCAGCACGTTCTTTTGGCATGCGGCTATGGTACATGGCCCGGCACGCCGGGTTTCGATGAGGCGACCGGAGTGCGCACCTGGAACACTCTTTGCGCCCCTCGCCCGGTGGGGATATCGACCTTGATCTCGGTCAAAGGTCGCGGTCGGCGCTCATGTAGGATCCGCAATGGTGAAATCATGTCAATCGTGTGGAAGGCTCGAAATTGAAGCGAAGCTCGTTTGCACTGGCGCTGGTTGCGGTTATGTTCGCGTTGTCGAGCATAGCAGCATCGTCGGCTGAATCAGTGTTGCGCACAAACGTCGACAGCGGCGCAACGGTCGATATCTATAAGGATCCCGGCTGAGGGTGCTGCAGCGCGTGGGGCGATCATCTCCGCGCGAATGGATTCCGTGTGAATCCGAAGAATGTACCCGACCCGACGGTATTTCGTCGCAAGGCGGGAATACCGGACCGCCTCGGCAGCTGTCATACCGCGATCGTGCAGGGCTATGCGATCGAGGGTCACGTGCCCGCCCGCGAGATCAAGCGGCTGC
>DASRIK010000366.1:0-2980 GCA_035650035.1 Burkholderiales bacterium
CTACTGCAGCCTGAATCCTGCCGCGCTGCATTCCTGGCTCTGAAACCTGATTCCTGCTGCGGGTTACTGCGCTTGACCTCGGAAACGTAACCGTACCGGAATGGACGCCTCCCGCGGAAAGTTCGCTTGGAGGAAGCTGGCGGCGTGAGCCGTCACGATCGTGAATTTTGGAAACGCGCGTGCCGCGAAGTCCAGCAGGGAGCCAACCCGGCAGAAGTGGCGCAGCGGATCGGTGTCCGACCACGCACGCTGATGTGGTGGCATTGGAAACTGGGGATGGGGCGCAGCCGGCGGCGACGAGCGAAGCGCGCGGAGTTTTTGCCGGTGGTCTTGCCGGAGCCGCGCGTATTGCCAATCGCGCCGGCGATCCTCGAGCTCGAGACGAACGGCATTCAGCTCCGATTCACCCCGGGCACCGACGTGGACTACGTGGTCGCGCTCGCTCGTGCGCTTCGCGTTTAATGCTTACGGTCGCCAGCGGCACGAAGGTTTATCTCGCAGTCGAGCCCGTGGATCTGCGGCGCGGCCACGATGGTTTATGCGCGCTCGTGCGTGGTGCGCTCGCGTTGGATCCGTACGCGGGCCATCTCTTCGCATTTATCGGAAAGCGTCTCGACAGAATCAAGATCCTGTTTTGGGATCGCGGCGGATTCGTCGTTTACTACAAGCGATTGGCGCGCGGCCGTTTTCATCTACCGAGAGTGACGGCCGGGGCGGATCGGATCGTGCTCGACGGCACGCAGCTCGCGATGCTGCTTGGTGGCTTCGATCCTGTACGGACGCGGCGGACGGAGGCATGGAGCCCGTCCGAACAACGCCGCAGCGCGTGAAGAACAAAGTGATTTCGATCCGTTGCGGAAACGGGATCGACACGCACTGCGAAATCTGATCAAACCTGGTTGTTGGTCCCGCCACCCGACGACGAGCACGATTGCGGTTGGAAAGCCTATTCCAAGGCCCAAACCGCGAAGCTCGAGGAGCAGAGTGCGAAGCTCGAAGAGCTGAGCGACAAGCTCGCTGCGGTAACAGCAAAGCTCGAAGAGCTCGCGAAATCTCGAAAGGGCCATCGCAGCGAGCGGCGCCGTCGGGCGAAGATGCCGCCGCCGGTGCCACCGCGAAGCGATCCGGGCGAAGCGGAAAAGAAGCGGCGCGCTGCAGCCGAGCTGCGAAATAGCAAACTCGAGAGCGAGATCGTCGCCGTGCCTGTGCCGCCGGCGGATTGTGAGTGCCCGACGTGCGGCGGCGACGCCAAGCTCCGCAACGTCGGATTCGGCAAGCCATCGACGGTGTACGAATACGTCGCGGGCTACTTTCGTCGTCGCATCTTTCAGCGGCAAACGCTCGCTTGCCGGTGCGGCTACATCGTCACGGCACCCGCTCCCGATCGGGTCGCGGACAAGACGCGCTACGCGCCGAGCTTCATCGCGCACCTCATCGTGTCGAAGTGCTCGAGCTCGATGCCGCAGTACCGACTCGAGAAAGAATACAAGCTCATCGGCATTCCGATGTCGCGGAGCACGATGTGCAGTCTCTTTCACCGCGGAGCTCGCGAGCTCGAGCCGCTCTACAAGGCTGCTCGTGCTCTGGTGCCCAAAGCTTCCGACGTGCACGCCGATGAGACGAGCATTCGTCAGATCAATGTCGAAAAGCGCGCCTACATCTGGGACTTCGTCACGCCCGACCTGATCGTCTACTGCTATGCGCCCGATCGCAGTGGGGAGACTCCGAAGCGTGTACTTGGTGATTCGCAGGGCCGTCTCGTTGTCGATCAACACACCGGATACAACGCGATTACGAAACCTGGCAAACGGACTCGCGCCGGATGCCTCGCTCACGCGCGGCGCAAAATCTTCGAGAACAGCGAACATCCCGAAGCCAAGGAAGCGCTCGACTTGATCGGCGCGATCTACGTCGTCGAGCGCGATGCCAAGGACGCGGGCATCGTCGGCACCGAAGACCACCTCGCACTTCGAAAGGCCCGATCGCGCCCACTGTTTGCGAAACTTCTTTGCTGGGGCCGGCGTCACCGTCACCGCTTCGAGCCGCGCTCCGGCATGGCACGGGCGATTCGATATCTCCTCAAGAACTTTCGCGCGCTCGGATGTTTCCTCCGATTCGCATCGATTCCGCCCGACAACAATCCAGCGGAGGCGGGGCTCCGCCGCATCGCGGTCGGTCGCTCGAACTTCCTCTTCGTAGGCAACGAAGAATCCGGGCACGACCATGCCGTGCTCTACACGCTCGTCGCTTCGTGCGAGAAAAACGGCGTCAATCCGGTCGCGTATCTGACCGACGTCCTCACGCGCATCCAAACTCATCCGGCCAATCGCGTCGACGAGTTGCTGCCACACCGATGGAAACCGCCCGACATCGACGGCGTGCATTCGCGGTCCCCGCCCGATTGATCTTCCGCCGCTAAATTTGGGTCTCGACATCAGCCGCATCGCGCGGTGCCGCACGATGCGCCGTTACGCCAGATTTTTCGAGGGCGTCCGAATGGAGACGGTTACGCAACACCTACGTGTGCCCCGGTTGCGCCGCGTCATTGAGACCCTTGATTCACGCCTTGGTTGAGCGCCACCCGCACGAGGACGGGCGCGGCGGCTATTACTGACGCTGCTGCCGTCTAACAAGGCGTTGCAGCGTTGCAGCTGACGATCGCAGCTCATGGCTTTGCCGTTGAACTCGTTCCGTCCCGCGCGCGGGTTCTCGCGCCGAGCAGCATTCGCCGCGTTCGGCGCGGCCCGCGCGCCTGTGAGCTGGTATCATCCGGTGAAGTTGTGCCTGGCGCTCGCAGCTGAACGCCAGACCGTTAGGCAGACTCGCGCTGCGCATCGCGCTTTTGTCGGCCGACGGTTGCGTCGCACATACATTGTATTTACAATGTACATGTGCTCCGGTTCGAGTGGGACGAGCGGAAGGCTCGGAGCAACTTCCGCCGTCATCGCGTTTCATTCGAAGAGGCGCAAACCGTATTTTT
>DASRIK010000367.1:0-2476 GCA_035650035.1 Burkholderiales bacterium
GAGGCTTAGGGAGGCGGACACGCGTCTTTTAGACGCGGCTTCCGCGTTCAATTGTCACTCCCAAACGCTTCACGCCTTTGATCGCTCCGAGCTTCGTCACGCTTGCCCGGATCCACGGCGCGCCGAACTCCGCCATCACGAGTTGCGCGATGTGCTCGGCGAGCGCTTCGACCAGCACGAAGCGGTTATGCGCGAGGCTCGCTTCGATGCGCGAGACGATCCTGGAGTAATCGATCGTGTCCCCGATGCGGTCCGAGCGCTTTTCGCGCGGCGGGAGCCCGACGTCGAGGTCGAGCTGTACGGTTTGAGGCACGCGGCGCTCCCACTCGTAGACGCCGATGAGGATCTCCAGCCGGAAATCGTGTATAAAAATGATGTCCATCGCGGCCGCGGGAAGAGGAGCACCGCCGATGCACGCATTGCCTTTCGGCTAAAATCGGCCGTCCTGATCGCGCGTCGATTCTAGTTGAAATCGTATGACCACGGCAGTCGTTCTCGCGCTCCTCGCGTATCTTGTCGGATCGATCGCTTTCGCGGTGATCGTAAGCCGCGCGTTCGGACTTCCGGACCCGCGCAGTTATGGCTCCCACAACCCGGGGGCAACCAATGTATTGCGCACGGGAAAGAAAGTGGCGGCTCTGCTCACTTTCCTCGGCGATGCGATGAAGGGGTGGCTCGCCGTCGCGATCGCTTCGCACTTTGCCGATGCCGATTACATGGAAATCACGATGGCAGCCGCCGCCGTCGCGGTCGTCGTGGGGCACATGTATCCGTTGTTCTTCCGGTTCCAGGGCGGGAAAGGCGTTGCCACCGCCTTGGGCGCGCTTTTCGGATTGAACGTCTACGTTGCGCTGGGCGCGGCTGCGACGTGGCTCATCATGGCGGTGTTCTTCCGCATATCGTCGCTCTCCGCACTCGTGGCGGCACTCTTCGCGCCGTTCTTCACGATGATTCTCTACCACCCGACGCATCCGTACTTCGTTGCGGTGCTGCTCCTCTCGGCACTGCTCATCTGGCGCCATCGCTCGAACATCCGCAACTTGCTTTCGGGTACCGAGGGACGGCTGGGGCAAGGAAAAAGCGCGGAGCGTTAGCGGCTGCCGACCTCGTCAGCCGCGGCCACAAGTACTCAGGTACTCAGGGCGCTCGCGTTCGGCTGCGTCGCCGGCGGGGTGAGCTCGTCCAGATCCCAGCGGGGCTTTACCGAAAACTTGAGCACGTGACTACGTTCTCCGTGTTCGAGGCGTTTCGCCCCGGCGAACGCAATCATCGCGCCGTTATCCGTGCAGAATTCGAGGTCGGGGTAGTACACCACATAGCCCTGACGCCGGGTCCGTTCGGTGAGCTCACGCCGGAGCAGCCGGTTCGCGCCGACGCCGCCGGCTACGACGAGCTTCGTAAGCCCCGTCTCATCGAGCGCTGCAAGCGACTTTGCGACCAGCACTTCGACGATTGCCTGCTGGGTCTCCGCCGCCAGGTCGGCGCGCGACGGCTGGTCGAGCGGCCGTGCACGGGCCGCGGTCAGAACGGCGGTTTTGAGCCCGCTGAAGCTGAAGTCGAGATCGCCGCTTCCGAGCATCGGGCGCGGCAGCTTGTAGCGTCCGGGACGGCCTTGCTCCGCCAGGGCTGCGATCGCTGGCCCGCCGGGGTATCCGAGCCCGAGCAGCTTGGCCGTCTTGTCGAACGCTTCGCCGGCTGCATCGTCGACGGTTTCCCCTAGCAGCGTGTACTGGCCGACGCCGTCGACCCGCATGAGCTGGGTATGCCCGCCGGAGACGAGCAAAGCGACGAACGGGAATTCGGGTGCGGGATCGGCCAGCAGCGGAGAGAGGAGGTGCCCTTCCAGGTGGTGGAGGCCGATCGTTGGCACGTCGAGCGCGTACGCGAGCCCGTGCGCTGCGCTGACCCCCACGAGCAGTGCGCCCGCCAGGCCGGGCCCCTGCGTGTAGGCAACGCCATCGATTTCCGCGAGGGTGAGGCCGGACTGCTGCAGAATGTCCCGCGTGAGCGGGAGGAGCCGGCGGATATGGTCACGGGAAGCGAGCTCGGGCACGACGCCGCCGTACTCGGCGTGCATCGCCACCTGCGAGTGCAGGGTGTGGGCGAGGAGCCCGCGGCGGCTGTCGTAAAGTGCGACGCCGGTCTCATCGCACGAAGTTTCAATGCCAAGAACGACCATCTGAGGGTGTTTTTTCAGCGCCGAGGGGGTAGCGGGCGAGGTGCCCTCGCCCGTATAATATCCGCCTTTTTCTGCAGCTGTTCTAAATCCAAGGGGGCTCATGCCGACAGTACGTGTCAAGGAAAACGAACCGTTCGAAGTGGCGCTCCGCCGCTTCAAGCGCACCGTAGAGAAAACCGGTCTTCTGACCGAGCTTCGCGCCCGCGAATACTACGAAAAACCGACCTCCGAGCGTAAACGCAAGCTCGCCGCCGCGATCAAGCGCCACCACAAGCGCCTGCGCTCGCAACTCCTGCC
>DASRIK010000368.1:0-5988 GCA_035650035.1 Burkholderiales bacterium
GCGAAATACGCGAAGCTGGTGAAGGCGGCGGATATCCGGATCGAGTAAGTGAGCATCTCATGATCTGCATCATGAAAAGTCCAATAGCGTGAGGACGCCGACCCCGACCCGATTACAATCCGGGCCCCATGGGGTTCCTCGCCGGAAAGAAAATCCTCGTCACAGGTCTGCTCAGCGAGCGCTCGATCGCCTACGGCATCGCGCGGGCGATGCGCCGCGAGGGCGCCGAGCTCGCGTTCACCTATCAGGGCGAAACCGTGCGCAAGCGGGTGGAGAAGCTCGCACCGGAATTCGAATCGGAAATCGTACTGCCGTGCGACGTGTCGAGCGATGCTGAAGTGGACGCGGTTTTCGAAGAGCTCGCCAAGGACTGGAACGGTCTGGACGGTATCGTACATGCCATCGCATTCGCGCCGCGCGAGGCGCTTGCGGGCGATTTCCTGCAAAGCATTTCCCGCGAGAGCTTCCGTGTCGCGCACGACGTGAGCTCCTACAGTCTCGTCGCGCTCACTAAAGCCGGGTTCCCCATGATGGAGGGTCGCAGCGCTGCCGTGCTCACCCTGAGTTACCTGGGAGCGGTGCGCGCGGTTCCGAATTACAACGTGATGGGCCTCGCTAAAGCGAGCCTCGAAGCGGGCGTGCGCTATCTCGCGACTGCACTGGGTCCGAACGGGATTCGGGTCAACGGTATATCGGCGGGTCCGATCCGCACGCTTGCCGCGGCCGGCATAGGCGATTTCCAAAAGCTCCTGGGCTGCGTCGCACGCAACTCGCCGCTTCGCCGCAACGTCACCATCGACGAAGTCGGCAACGTCGCGGCCTTCCTCTGCAGCGACCTCGCGAGCGGCATCACGGGCGAGATCACTTATGTCGACTGTGGCTACAGCACCGTCGCCGTCGGCGATCCATAGAATGCGTCAGTGATCACCACTGACCTGCCTGCCCTGCGCATTCGCGACCGGGCGCTCCTGCCGATCGTGCAGGGCGGAATGGGCGTGGGTGTTTCCGCGCATCGCCTTGCCGGCAGCGTCGCGCGCGAAGGCGCCGTCGGTACGATTTCGAGCATCGACCTGCGCCGCCACCACTCCGATCTCATGAAGCTCACCGGGCGCAGCCGCGACAGGGCGCTCATCGAGCGGGTGAATCTCGTCGCCCTCGAACGCGAAGTCGACGCGGCTTTGAAGCTTGCGGACGGCCGCGGCCTCGTCGCCGTAAACGTGATGCACGCGGTATCGCAATATGCCGATTACGTGCGCGCCGCCTGCCGGTCGGGTGCGCACGCAATTGTCGTTGGAGCGGGGCTCCCGCTCGATCTTCCCGATCTGGCGGCGGGTTATCCGGACGTCGCACTCATCCCGATACTCTCCGATTCCCGGGGGATCGCGATCGTGCTGAAGAAGTGGCTGCGAAAAAAGCGGCTGCCCGACGCGATCGTCATCGAGCATCCACGCTTCGCCGGCGGACATCTGGGCGCGGCGAACGAGGACGACCTCGCGGACGCGCGCTTCGAATTCCCGCGCGTGCTCGAGGAAACGTTCGCGATCTTTCGCGACCTCGGCATCGAGCGCGAGAACGTGCCGCTCATTCCGGCCGGCGGCATCGACAGTCCGGGCGCGGTGCGGAAGCTCATTTCGCTCGGCGCGTCCGCGGTGCAGCTCGGCACGCCATTCGCCGTGACGGTGGAGTGCGATGCGCATCCGAACTTCAAGAAGGTTCTGGCCGAAGCGAAGCCGGAGCAGATCGTCACGTTCATGAGCGTCGCCGGCCTGCCGGCGCGTGCGGTGCGCACGCCCTGGCTCGAAAAATACATGGCGAAGCTTTCGGTGCTGCGCCACCGGGCCAAAACGCGTGCTGTTTGCACGCTCGCCTTCGATTGCCTCAAGACGTGCGGCCTGCGTGACGGGATCGAGAAGATCGGCCAGTTCTGTATCGACCATCACCTTGCCGCGGCGCTCTCCGGCGACATCGAGCGGGGTCTTTTCTTTCGCGGCGCGGGCTCGCTCCCGTTTGGCGAGCGGATCCGTCCCGTGCGCGAGTTGATCGAGTATCTGCTGAACGGCACGATGCCCGCCGACGCTGCGGTCTGAGCGGGATATCTTTCGGCGGAAGCGGGTCGCGCCGGATGCTCGCCAGCTGCCTAGCGAGCGTGCGTTCCCTGCAGCAACTCTTCGATGCGTCGATCTTTCTCCGCCCAGAGATCCTGGATCCAGCATTGAACCGCGCCGCGGAAAGCCGGGTCGCGCACTGCATCGGACCGCACGAGCACTGGCGGCAGGGGCAGCTCGCGCGTCGTCACGATCACATTCTCGATCCGGCCGCTGAGGAGGTCCCAGAAACTCGGCACCCCGCCCGGATAGACGATGGTTACGTCCAGCAGGGCGTCGAACTTCTCTCCCATGGTGGCGAGCGCAATCGTCATTCCGGCGGCCTTCGGCTTCAGCAGATGGCGATAAGGTGAGCGCTGGGCGAGTGCCTTCGCGTCCGTGAACCTCGTGCCTTCGAGGAAGTTGATGACCGCGGTCGGGATCGTCCTGAAACGCTCGCAAGACTTGCGCGTAGCCTCGACGTCCTCTTTGCTGCGGCGTACGCCGCCGCTTCTGCGGACGAATGGAAAATCGAGGGCCCACCATGCGAGTCCGATGACCGGAACGTAGATCAGCTCGCGTTTCAGGAAGAATTTCAGCAGTGGCACGCGGCGATGGAACACCTTCTGCAGCACGAAGATGTCGACCCAGCTCTGATGGTTGCTGGCGAGCAGGTACCAACGCGCGGGGTTGAGCCCATCCAGGCCCGAAACTTCCCACCGTATCCGCCCGACCGCCGCGATCCACGTGCCGTTGATGCCGATCCAGCACTCGGCCAGCGTATTGAGCATCTGATCGGTGAGCCTGCGCATCCGTCCAGCGGGAAGCGCGAATTTGAGCAGCGCCAGGGGCGCCATGCAGCAGGCGACCGCGACGGTGTTACAGGCGAGGATTACCGCCGCGACGATGCCTTTAGACGCCGCGACGATGTCGATGCGTTCCGTGTTCGCCTCTCGGATCGATGCGCAAGGGTCCAGAGCTATAGCGCACCGTGCGAGAGAATGCGTTGATGTGAAGCAAAGGGGCGTAAATTGGAACCTCTTTCTTTCGTGTCTGCGTTTCTGACGCTATACCGCGAGCGGCTGCTCCAGCGTCGACGCATCACCCTGCACTGTCGTCCTGCGCACATCGCGCGCCTCGTTCGCGGGGTAGGGTCGTCCACGATGCATGGTCTGGCGGTTGTCCCACATCACCAGGTCGCCGACCTGCCACTGGTGTGAATAGACGAATTCGCGTTGCGTGGCGTGCTCGGTCAGGTCGCGTAAGAGCAGCCGCGCTTCCGGCAACGGCCAACCGACAATCGTGCCGACGTGCGAGGAGAGATAGATCGATTTGCGCCCGGTCCTCGGCAGCGTGCGCACGAGTCTCTGGCGCACGGGCTTGAAGCGCTCGCGCTCCTCCGGCGTGAATTCCGTGAACCCGATCGCTTGGCGCGAGAACAGCTGGGAGTGCTCGCAGACGAGATCCGCGATCAAATCTCTCGTTTCGGCGTCCAGCGCCTCGTAGGCCGCGCCCATGTGAGCGAACTCGGTATTGCCACCTTTCGACGGGATGCGCACCGCTCGCAGCAGCGAGTATTTCGCCGGGACCACCTTGAACGAGGAGTCGGAGTGCCAGAGGCGATTGCCGATCGCGAAGAGCCGCCTGCGGTCGTCCTGCGCATACGGTTTGTTATTGCCGTCGAGGTTCGACACGTCGGCGAAAGTCGGCGGCAGGCGGAAATCCGCGGCGGCGCGCAGGGTGTTGCGCATCGTATTTTCCAGCGGTCCCAGTGTTTCGGTGAACGCCAGGTGCTGCTCGTTCGTCAGCGGCTGATTATGAAAGACCAGCACCGCATACCGGTCCATGGCGGCATGGATCTCTCCGGCGTGCGCGGCGGACAGGGGTTCGCGCAGGTCGATGCCTTCGACTTCGGCGCCGATGCATGATCCAAGCGGCCGAAGATGAATGGGCACGGGCGCTGGCGGTATTCCGACTTAGGCCTGTTGCCCGGTGGGCAGCAGGGTCTCGCTGTATTTCGGGTTCAGCACGTCGAGCCTCAACGGCACCGGAGTGCCGAGCCACAGCGCATTCTTGCTGTGGTCGTCATAGGAGCATTCCGTCAGGGGATGGACGAGAACATTGAGGTCCTCGCGATTGAACATGAGCCACGGCACGATGTTCTGGAACTCGGGAGGCTCGAAGATCACGTTGAACTGCGCGATGGGGTGGGGGCCTCGCGGTTCATCGCTGAAGGCCCCTGGCTTCACAGCAAAGGTGGCAACGATCGTTGTGCGCAGCCTTTCGGCGGTCGGCCTCGTGGCGGCATCGAAGTAGACGTGAGCGTGATAGCCTTTGATCTCGGCCATGGTGTGCTCCTCAGCTTCTGTAACGCGCTAATGCAGCTTCCGTATTAGCCAGTATAGCAGCGCGAGTTCAGCTTCGACATCGCACGCAACGCCTGAAGGACCTCTGCATTTAGCGCCGCGCCGACGGCCGCACGATCCCTACGTTGTTCTCGATTACCATCGTCGTTCCCAGCGGCTTCGAGATGTCGCGTATGCGGCCGAGGATGACTGCGCCGTCGTCCGCGTTCGCCATGTAGGGACGGCCATCGGTCTTCGGGTGAGCGCCACTTCCGACGCGGCGCGTGATCTTCCCGCGCGTCGACGGATCGCGGCCGAGATTCACGGGATACAGCCGAAGCTCTGAGACGTTGTGGTCTTCCATCGTGACTTCCCACAGCACGCTCGACCACCACGTTTCCTGATCGAGTCCGGGATGCAACGGCTCCGCAGCGGGATTGTGCTCGGGCATGCGATCGGGATCGTGGCCCCATGACTCGTAGCTGTCGGCCGGCACGCGCAGATTGAATTCCGAATGCGCGAAGAAGTTGCCCGCGCCGTAAATGATCGGCTTCCCTTTGTAGATCTCCACGCCGAGCGTGCGATGCCAGCCATGGGCGAAGTAGATGTCCGCGCCGGCGTCGATACACGCGTGCGCGAACTCGACCGCGAACTGCGGCGCATAGTCCCCGCGCGGGCCGTCCGAGTTCGCGTAGTGATGCGAAACGATCACCATGTCGGACATCTGCCGTGCCTCATCGACCGAGCGCAGGTTGCCCGTGAGGTCGCCCGGATGACATTTGCTGATGATGCGGAAATCCTCGCCCTCCATGAACAGCGGGACGTTCCGGTTCGACAGATGCTCGGGGAAGACGAGCCGGATCGCGCCTTCGATCTTGTCGAACTTGTTGTATTCGATTCCCAGCTTCTGGGCGATGCGGCGGAGCTGCTTCGCCGCTTCCGCATCCACCTGATGCGTGACGTGTATACGCAGCGGGTTGACGCCAGGTCTGCCTGACATGGTCGCTTTGGGCAAGCCGGCCCATTCGTTGTTCTTGTTCCCGGTCGAAACGGAAACCATCGCTGCGCGGCCGCGCCGAGTCTCGCAGTAGCCGGGTTTGCGAGCTTCTTCGAGATCGCGGCCCGTGCCGGAGTACGCGATGCCGTTCCGGCGGCAATGGCGGATCGTCGAGAGTATGCCGTCGGTTCCCCAGTCGAAGCTGTGATTGTGCGCGAGCGAAAGCATGTCGACGCCTGCCCACTTGAAGTCGTCCGCGACATGTCCTTCCGCGATCATGAAGCTCGCGACCCAGTCGTTACGCGAAGGCCAGCGGATTTCCTCCGGATCTCCCAGATTCATTTCCAGGTGCGCCAGCGCGAGATCCGCGCCGCGCAGCTTTTCGATCACCTGAAGGAACTCGGGATCCTCGCACTGCGAGAACGTGCGCGACGCCATGCACTCGCCGGCGAGCGCGATCTTCCATTGCTTCGATGCCATATGAGTTTCTCCTGTTCGCTTACTTGTCCAGCCAAACGTCTTCCAGCCGGTGGTGCGTGTAGATGCCGTTCATCGAGCGCAC
>DASRIK010000369.1:0-16644 GCA_035650035.1 Burkholderiales bacterium
TGCATCTGCGCCGGCTGGCCCTCTGCGGCCCCCGGCTGATCGGTAGTCCCCTGCTGCGGTGCCGGCGCATTCTTCATGAGCACGGCGTCCTGCGCCAGCGAGAGTCCACACGGAAGGATGAGAGAGAGGAGCGCGAGCGTAAGGCGCGCTGCCCAGCGCCGCATCAGATACGGGTGCATTGCCTTTCCTCCTACGAACCTACGCGCAGATATTCGTTCTGCCCGTTATTGCGCGCTTTGATGGCCTTCTCCCATTCGACCTGGTTGTTATTGAACGGCGCGCCCTGCCACGGCACGTTATCGGGTTTGCCCTGGTATTTGCCCTGTTTGTAGACCGTCACGTTCGGCTTCTCGCCGCAGCCGGCGAGACCGGCCGCAGCGAAGAGTGCCGTAATGACGATCGCGCTGAAGGTCCTCACGATTTGGCTCCCGGTTGAGGCGGACGCTGCGTCTCGGGTTTCCCGTAGGCGGTGCCCCAGCCCCACACTTCCGATCCACGACCGCGCGTGAGCACGCGAGTGCGGAAGATGTCTGCGACCACGTCGCCGTCGCCGCCGAGCAGCGCTTTCGTCGAGCACATCTCGGCGCAGGCGGGAAGCTTTCCTTCCGCGAGGCGGTTACGGCCGTATTTCTTGAACTCGGCTGCGCTGTGATCCGCTTCCGGCCCGCCCGCACAGAACGTGCACTTGTCCATCTTGCCGCGCAATCCGAACGCGCCGTCCTGCGGGAACTGCGGCGCGCCGAACGGACACGCATAGAAGCAGTAGCCGCAGCCGATGCACAGATCCTTGTCGTGAAGGACGACGCCTTCAGAGGTCTTGTAGAAACAGTCGACCGGGCACACCGCCATGCACGGCGCATCCGAGCAGTGCATGCAGGCCACCGACACGGATTTCTCGCCGGGCAGACCGTCGTTCAACGTCACGACGCGCCGGCGATTCACGCCCCAGGGAATCTCGTGCTCCTGCTTGCAAGCGGTTACGCAGCCGTTGCACTCGATGCAGCGCTCGGCGTCGCATAAGAATTTCATTCTGGCCATGGTAAAGCTCCTCCTGTCCCCTGCGTGTTATGCCTTCTGCACCTGGCACAGCGTGGTCTTGGTTTCCTGCATCATGGTCACGATGTCGTAGCCGTAGGTCATCGCGGTATTCACGGCCTCGCCGCGCACGAATGGGGCGGAGCCTTCCGGGTAATACCTGAGCAGGTCCTGCCCTTCCCACCAGCCGGCGAAGTGGAACGGGAGGAACACGGTCCCGGGCGCCACGCGTTCAGTGACGAGCGTTTTGACCTTGAGCTTCACCTTGGCCGGCGTTTCGACCCAGACGTACTCGTTGTTGCGCACGCCGCGATCGTTCGCGTCCTTCGGATTGATTTCGACGAACATCTCCTGCTGCAGCTCGGCGAGCCACGGGTTGGACCGTGTCTCGTCCCCGCCGCCTTCGTACTCGACCAGTCGTCCGCTCGTCATGATGAGCGGATACTGCTGGACCGCGTTCTTGTTCGCGTCCTGCACCGTCTTGAAGAGCACCGGCATCCGCCAGCGCACCTTCTGGTCCGCGTGCGTCGGATACTTGTCGATCAGGTCGGGACGCGGGCTGAACAGCGGCTCGCGGTGGAGCGGCACCGGATCGGGGAAGTTCCACACGACAGCCCGCGCTTTGGCGTTGCCGAATGGATGAACCCCGTGGTTCTTCATTGCCACGCGAATGATGCCGCCCGAATTATCCGTCTTCCAGTTCTTGCCTTCCGCGAGCTTCTGTTCTTCGGGCGTGAGCTCTTCCCACCACCCCAGTTTCTTCATGAGCACGTGATCGAACTCGGGATAGCCCGTCGTGATGTCGGCGCCGGTGGAGTGCGATCCGTCCTCCGCGAGCAGGCTCACACCTTCCCGCTCGACGCCGAAGTTCGCGCGGAAATTGCCGCCGCCGTCCATGACATGGCGGGACGTCTGATAGAGATTCGGCGAGCCGGGATGCTTCAGTTCCGGCGTGCCGAAACACGGCCACGGCAATCCGTAGTAATCGCCGTCGAGCACGTACCCCGTCTTCGCGTCCTTGCCGCCTTTCGCTTTCAGAGTCTTCACGTCGAAGACATGCATGTTGCGCATGTGCGCCTGCAGCCGCTCCGGTGACTGGCCCGTGTAGCCGATCGTCCAGATGCCGCGATTGATCTCGCGGAGCGTGTCTTCCATGGACGGCTCGTCCATACCGCCTTTGCCTTTTTGCAGCTTGATCTTCGCGACGAACTGCTTGTCGAAACCGAATTTCTGCGCGAGCTGGTACATGATCATGTGATCGGTGCGCGATTCGAACATCGGGTCGATCACTTTTTCGCGCCACTGCAGCGAGCGGTTCGATGCGGTTGCCGAGCCTTCGCATTCGAGCTGCGTCGCGGCCGGCAGCAGATATACACCATCTTTTCTCGCGAGTGCAGCCATCGCTGCCGTCGCCGACGGATAGGGATCGATCACGACGAGAAGATCGAGCTTCTTCATCGCTTCGAGCATTTCCTTGCCGCGGTTCTGGCTGTTGGGCGCATGTCCCCAGTAAACGACAGCGCGCAGGTTCGGGTCCTGGTCGAGGAGCTCGTTTTTCTCGAGAACGGCGTCAATCCAGCGGGAGACCGTAATCCCCGGCTTTTCCATCATCGTCTGGTTCTGGAACTGCGCTTTCAGCCACTCGTAGTCCACGCCCCAGACGCTCGCGAAGTGTTTCCACGAGCCGGTCGCAATGCCATAGTAACCGGGCAGCGAATCCGGATTCGGGCCGACGTCCGTCGCGCCCTGCACGTTGTCGTGGCCGCGGTAAATATTCGCGCCGCCGCCCGACACGCCGATGTTGCCGAGCGCAAGCTGCAGAATGCAGGACGCGCGCACGATCGCGTTACCGTTCGTGTGCTGTGTCTGGCCCATCGCCCAGACGATCGTGCTCGGCCGGTTCTTCGCCATGGTCTCCGCGACGTCGCGCACTTCGGCTTCCTTCATGCCGGTAACGCGCTCGACTTCTTCGGGCGTCCACTTGGCGGCTTCTTCGCGCACCTTGTCCATCCCGTAGACGCGCTGGTTGATGTATTCCTTGTCTTCCCAGCCGTTCTTGAAGATGTGGTGCAGCATGCCCATCAGGAACGCGACGTCGGTTCCCGAGCGAATGCGGTAGTACTTGTCGGCTTTGGCCGCCGTGCGTGTGAAGCGCGGATCGACGACGATGACTTTCGCGCCTTTTTCTTTCGCGTGGAGCGTATGCAGCATCGACACCGGATGCGCTTCCGCCGCGTTGCTGCCGAAGAACAAAATCGCTTTCGAGTTCTGCTCGTCGTTGTACGAGTTCGTCATCGCGCCATAGCCCCAGGTGTTCGCCACACCGGCGACCGTGGTCGAGTGGCAAATGCGCGCCTGGTGATCCATATTGTTCGTGCCGAACATCGAGACGAACTTGCGCAGGAGATACGACTGCTCGTTGTTGTGCTTGGACGAGCCGATCCAGAACGTTGCGTCAGCTCCGGACTCCTTGCGAATCTGGAGGAGCTTCTGGCTCACTTCGTTCAGCGCCTCGTCCCACGAGACGCGCTGCCATTTTCCAGCGACGAGCTTCATCGGATACTTCAGCCGATGCGAGTCGTGTGTCATGCCATGCTCGCGTATCGAAGCGCCTTTGGCGCAGTGCGCACCCAGATTGATCGGCGAATCGAACACGGGCTCCTGTCTCACCCACACGCCGTTCTGCACGACCGCGTCGATCGCGCAGCCGACGGAGCAATGCGTGCAGATCGTACGTTTTGTTTCAACCTGATTGGCCGCGGGCCGCTCAGCAGCTTTCGCTTCACCCAGCATGCTCATGGGGAGCTGGCTCGCGACAGCGCCGGCACCGAGCGTGATGCCGGAACGCTTGAGGAAAGTACGGCGATCGACCGTGCGGCCCAGCAGGCTGGAGACTGGACGGGTCAGGCGGCTGTGCGCCGGGGCGACGTGAGTCGCCTTGCGGGTGAGCAGCATTGCGGCCTCCTCAGATCTTGGCGGTGCGGTAGTAGTTCTGAACGTGCTCGGTCAACTGGTAGCCCTTCTTGGACTCTAGGCTCATGTCCTTGGAGTTACCGTTCACCGCTTCTTTTTTTGCAACGATTGCCGCGGCACCCGCTGCTGTACCGGCACTCACGGCTAGCAGAAAGTTGCGACGAGAGAGCCTGGCCTTCGAGGTTTTCATGACCGCTCCTCCTGTAATTTGAAATGCTATTTAGCGATACAGAAATTTACGCCGCAAATAACGGCTGATCAAGATTTCGCTATCCCGCAGCGTGCAATGCAAAGCCTTCTCTTTCGATCTCCAGGAAAGCCCGAGTGAGCGCGCCGGCTGCGCGGTAAAAGGAAGCGCTTGCATTTGCCGCGACCGCATGGGCGAAAGGCCCTACGCCTGTGTAGACAAAGTCATCGAAGAACGCGCGCTGCATGTCGACCGGCTTGTTGCTCTCGATCAGCCAACGCATCGCATCGCATACCGCCGAGACGTGATCTTCGACCTCGAACACGGCTTCGCGGCGGGCAAGTCCCCATGCAGAAAGCTGCTGCCGCAACGCCACGAGATGCCGGTCCGGTGCGTTCGGTAGGGAATAACCTGACAAGTACGGCGTGATCGGCGCCTTGCCGGCGCCAATGAACGTATCGTCGTATTCCTGACGCAGGCTGCCGAGATCGGTCGAGCGAGCGGCGTGCTGCAATGCGTCGAACGCGAACCCGTAACCGCCCGCCTGCACCAGCTCGTCCGCATCCCGCGCCGAGTTCATTGCCGCACGGTCTGTGTCTGCGGTGCCGGATACCCCCGCTAAAACCTCGAGCAGGTCCGCGTCGGGCGCCGCGTAGAACAGTCTGGAAATCAGCGCATAGCAATACGCGCGGGCAACGTCCTCTTCCGCGAGGTCCGGAGCCTGGGGAGACTCACTCATTCTTGGCGGTCGGGCGCGGCAGTTGGAAATTCAAAAACCGTCGCTTCGCTTTTCTGCTCCATCATGTGCAGAACGCGACAGTCCGCGCACATCTGCAGCCGGCGTAGCGCTTCGGGACTGCCGAACATCGCATGGCCGCTCAGGCGTGCGAGCATGTTATCGATCATCTGACGCGTGCCGAACGGCTTCGCGCAACGGACGCAATTGAACGGTTCGGCCTCGTTTAGCACGACTGCGGACTTCGCGTCGGGCGTCAGGAGCAGCCGAGGCGTGAGCGTGATCGCGTCTTCCGGGCACGTTTGGGCGCACAAGCCGCACTGCACGCAGTTTCGCTCGATCAACCTGAGTTGGGGCATTTCCTTCGAATCCACGAGTGCGCTCTCGGGGCAGGCACCGACGCAGGACATGCACAGCGTGCATGTGGCGCGGTTCACTTCGACCCGGCCGAATGGCGCCCCGGAGGGCAACGGGATCACGTCTGGACGTATTGGAGCGTGACGCGCCAGGTGATCCATCGCCGCATCGAGCGTCCGGCGTTTCTCGTTGGACAGGTTGAACGTCGCCGGCGGAATGTCCTCGCAGCAGTCGAGCGCCCATAACGCGTTTTCGAGCGCACCGGCATCCGCGGCAGACAGCATCTGGAGACGAGAACCGCCGTGGCCGAGCCCGCTCAGGACCGCACGCGCCCAGGCAAGCTCGCGTTCCAGCGCAGTTCCGTATTCAGGCGCCTCAGAACCGGCCCAGAGCGTCGCCACCTGTGCGGCTCCGAGGGCGAGCGCGCCGAGCCAAGTATCAGGACCGAGCGATGCGACATGCGCTACTTCAAGGGGGATGACGTGGGCAGGCAGGCCGCGCCCCCGGCGTGCGAGCTTCGCGATGAGCTCTTTTCCGTCTGTCGTATTGTGAAAAAGCAGCGTCGCCGACTTCCCGCCTGCCGCGCGATACGCGCCGAGCGCCGCCCGCAAGCGCGTGCCCGTGTCCGCCACACGCGGATAGGCATAGCTCATGGCACCGGAGGGGCACACGCTGGCGCAACCGCCGCATCCCATACAGAGGTGCGGGTCGACCTCCACGCGGTTCTGTTCGACGTTGCTGGAGATTGCCGCGGTCGAGCATACGTCGATGCATCGCGTGCAGCCGACGATTTCGGCGCGGCTGTGGGCACAGATGCGCTCGTGATAGGCGAAGAAGCGCGGTTTCTCGAATTCACCGGTGAGCTTGAGCAGCTGAGACGCTGCCAGCGCCTGCTCGAGCGGATCGCGGCCCGGCGCGAAATAGCCCTGAGGCGGCTGGCTCATCCTGAGCAGCGGCTCCGTCGAGAGATCCAGCACCAGATCGAAACGGTCCTCGCGCCCTTTTTCCGCGCGGTCGAAATCGATGGCACGAATGTCGCCGCACGCCGCCACACACGATCGATGCGCCCGGCACCGCTCCAGGTCAATCTGGAAGCTCCAGTCGATCGCCTGCTCCGGACATGCTTTCGCACACGCGCCGCAACGCGTGCACACCTCGAGATCGATCGGATTCGCCTGCTGCCAGGCAACCTGGAAAGCGCCCAGGTGCCCGCGAAGCTTCACGTCTCCGCCCGAGTACACGGGATAGCGGCGCTCCGTCGGCAGCTCGGCTGAGAGCGTGTCGCCCGTGACAAGAACGGTGACGTCGAGCTGCGTCGAAAGGCGCTCCGCCCAATCCAGAGCGGCTCCCGCGGGACCCATCACCAGGAGCTGGCCGGAGGAGGCGTAAGAAACGACCGGTACCGGCTCGGGGGCGGCCACATCCGCCAGCGCGAGGAGCGCGGCCATTTTAGGTGCGGCCCGTTTGGCGTCTTCGGACCACCCGGCCGTTTCGCGGATATTGACGAAACGTATCTCGCCCGTTGCGCCGAGCTCTTTGTGCACCTCCGCAAAAAGCGGCGCTTCCTGGGTGCAGGCGACGAGCACGTCGTCCCCCGACCTGATGGCTGCCTCGAAGCTCGACACGTGCTTGCGGCAAAGCTCGGTCGCCACTGCGGGAGCGGCGTCACGCTTCAACGCACCGGCGAGCGCTTTCGCATCGACCGCCATCGTGCGGTTGCAGTTGCAGAGGAGGAGTTTCGAACGTCCAGTCGTCATAAGAGCAGTTGTATAGGTCGGCGTCGGCCGCGGGGACGCGGGCCGATGCTAACGAAAAGCGTTGATGAAAACTACGTTCTGGCGGACGGAGCCGTTGCGTCCGCGGCGAGAGGCTGTGCCTCCCGGTCGTTCGACAGCTGCTGCGGCACTGCCTCCGTATCGAGCGCCTCCAGCGCCTCGTGTGCCGCGGCGTTGTTGGCTGGTTCCGCAATGTCAGCCCGCGCTTCTGCGCCTGCTGCGGGCGTTTCCTCCTTCTTGTCCGCTGCCCATTCGAGTATGCGCTGCGCCTGTTTCAAGCTGGCGAGCATCGCGGCAGGAATGGGTTCGGACTTTGAATAATCGTCGATATAAACGTCGAGACCGTCCATCACGTTGAAATGCGGCTCGCTGAAGAGCTTGCGCAGCGCGCGGCGGCGCAGATCTTCGTCGACTTCAGGATGGAAGAAGCCGCTGAAATCGGACTCGAGGGTGAGCTTCTCGACCGGTGGCAGCTCGGGCGGGGGTTCGTCGGCTTGCGGCTTCGAGGCGATGGGCACGACCGGCGTGGTCGGCGCCTCGCCGGCTTCGCGGGTCTCGCTCTTCACGCGGGACCAGCGGCGCAGGAAGCTTTCGGGGCCGTCGTCGCGATCCGCGCTCATGAGCGATCCATCATTCGAAATTGCCCATACGGCCGCGATCCTTGTTGCTCGCGTACCGCTTTTTCTTGGGGGGCTCGGGCCGGTAATGTTCTTCGACGAACGCCGCCATCCACGGCAGAAGATCGGAAGGGATCGGCACGCCATCCACCTGCTCGCCGCTGTCCGCCCATCGTGTCCCTTCGCCGTAGCTCACGGTAAGGCGGTCGGGCTGCGCGACGCCGTCGCTATGCCGCCACAGCACGAACACCTTAGGCTCGGGAGACGTGAGGTTGAGGTAGTAGCCTTCCGCTTCGTCGCGCACGAGCTGTAGCCGGTGGCCGGGAAAGAGCATCTGGGTAAGAGCGTCGGTCTCGACGATCACGCGCGCGGCACCGCCTGTCGTATCGCGCACGACGCCTTTCGCTTCCCACTGTTCCGAAGCCCAGCGATTGGCAAGCACGGTGCGCTCCATGATCACGGCCAGCGGATACGAGCGGCTCGGTGTGAGGTTCTCTTCCACGGCGGCATTGTGCGCGATACCGCTCTGCGATTCAACCGCCAAAACGCCGCCAAATACCTGATTTGAAAGTGGTCATATCCTTGCTGTGGCACGCGGCGGCTGCGATAATGCGCACCCATGTCCAACGCAACCTCCCTGCTCGCGCATGCGTCGGCACCCGGCGCTTCCTTGCGTGACGCGCTCGGCCGCCCGCTTCGGGATTTACGCATTTCGGTCACCGACCGCTGCAACTTCCGCTGCGTCTACTGTATGCCGAAGGAAGTGTTCGGCAAGGACTACGCGTTCCTGGAGCGCAAGGCGCTTCTCACGTTCGAGGAAATCACGCGGATCGCCCGCGTATTCAGCGGCCTGGGTATAGAAAAAGTCCGGCTGACGGGGGGCGAGCCGCTCGTTCGCCGCAATCTGGAGCATCTGATCGCGATGCTTTCGGAGATTCCGGGGCTGGATCTCACGCTCACCACCAACGGCTCGCTTCTCGCGAAAAAAGGTGCCGCACTCAAAGCCGCCGGGTTGAAGCGCGTGACCGTGAGCCTCGACGCGCTCGACGACGCCACGTTCATGCAGATGAACGACGTCGATTTCCCGGTCGCCAAAGTGCTGGAAGGCATCGATGTAGCTGCGGCCGCCGGTCTGAACCCGATCAAGATCAACATGGTCGTCAAACGCGGCGTGAACGAGCACGGTATCGTGCCGATGGCGCGCTTCTTTCGTGGGCGGGGCCATATTCTCCGGTTCATCGAATACATGGATGTCGGCCACACGAACGGCTGGCGCATGGACGACGTCGTCAGCGCACGCGAGATCGTTGAAACGATCAGCGCCGAGATGCCGCTCGAACCGGCAGACCCGAACTACAAGGGTGAAGTGGCGGAACGCTGGCGTTATCGGGACGGCTCCGGAGAGATCGGCGTCATCGCCTCCGTCACGCAGGCATTCTGCAGAGACTGCACGCGCGCTCGCATTTCGACGGAGGGAAAGCTCTACACATGCCTCTTCGCGACCGAAGGACACGATCTGCGCTCGCTCCTGCGCGGTGGAGCGACGGATGAGGAAATCGCCGCGGCGATTCGCGGTGTGTGGTCGCGGCGCGCCGATCGCTACTCCGAGATTCGCACGTCGCAGACTGCGGTCCTGAAGAAAATCGAAATGTCCTATATCGGTGGCTGAGGGCATGCGCAATCATCGTCCGAAACTGTCCAGCGCAAGCTGTCCCCTCACCTTCGAAGTCGAAGCAATGAACGAGCGCGGCGAAGTGCTGCCGACCTCGATCGCCGGCGAACATCCGCTGACGCTCTATGTGGATAAGCGCGAGGTCGTCACGCTGATGACGCTCGGTCAGGCACCCGAAGCGCTCGCCATCGGGTATCTGCGCAATCAGCGGCTCGTCCGCTCGATCGAAGACATCGCCGAAGTGCAGGTCGACTGGGAAACGAACGCGGTGGCGGTGACGACCCGCACTCAGCTCGACGGCCTCGCGGAAAAAATGGCGAAGCGCACGGTTACGACCGGCTGCGGACAGGGCACCGTGTTCGGCGATCTCATGGACGAGATCGACGCGATTCGTCTACGCCAGGACGTGAGGCTTACCGAGGAGACCCTCTACGGACTCCTCGATGCTGTGCGCCGACATGAGACGATTTACAAGAGCGCAGGCGCGGTACATGGCTGTGCGCTTGCCGACGGCGAGAACATTCTTCATTTCGTAGAAGACGTCGGACGCCACAATGCGGTCGATGCGATCGCCGGTCTCATGTGGCTCGAAGACATACGAGGTTCCGACAAGATCTTCTACACGACGGGTCGCCTCACGTCCGAGATGGTGATCAAGGCGGCGCAGATGGAAATTCCTTTTCTCGTCTCGCGCTCCGGCCTCACGCAGATGGGTTACCGCATTGCGCGCCAGGTGGGGATCACGATGCTCGGCCGTGCCGTGAACAAGCATTACCTGCTGTTCACGGGCAAGGAGCGGTTCGTGAAAACCGTCAGCCCGACGATGCTCGCGTGACGGCACCCGTCACCGGCGTCGTTCTCGCGGGAGGTCTTGGCCGCCGTATGGGCGGCGTCGACAAAGGGCTGAAAATCCTGCGCGGCAAGCCGATGGTCGAGTGGGTGATCGAGCGTTTCTCGCCCCAGGTCGACGAGCTCCTGATCAATGCCAACCAGAATGTCGACGCGTATTCAGTCTACGGTCATCGCGTCATTCCAGACGCGATAGCCGGCTACGCCGGTCCCCTGGCGGGGCTGCACCGCGGGCTTTCGGAAGCCCGCTTCGCCCTCGTCGCGACGGTGCCGTGCGATTCCCCTTTCCTGCCTGCCGACCTCGTGCAGCGGCTCTTCGGCGCGCTCGAAAGGGAGGACGCTGAGCTCGCCGTCGCGCGCACCGGCGATCAGCCGCATCCCGTCTTCTGCATGTGCCGCAGGAGCGTGCTCGGCAATCTCACGTCGTTCCTGGGAAGCGGCGGGCGCAAGATCGACGCGTGGTATTCGGCGCTGCGCGTGGTGGAAGTGCCGTTCGACGATAACCCTGACGCCTTCAGCAACATCAACACGGAAACCGAGCTTTACGCGGTTCAGAACAAGCCGCATTCATAGCGCTCATCGCTTCGGCGTCCTGCGCCAGGTCGCCTGGTCGCATCCCCGCGAGCGGGGCCCCTGCTTCCCGGCTCCTGGCGCCCTTCAGCAACATCAATACCGAAGCGGAGTTGAGCGCGGCCGACCGCGTGCGCTAAAAAACGTGCCGTGCAGCGCGCGCAGCCTCTGCGAGCGCCCCGTAGAGTCCCACCTCGTTGTTCATGACAACGCGCACGGGAATTCCGTGAAGCAGCTTTTGAAAGCGCCCTTTCGCCGCAAACGCGCCCATGAACGTGCCGTCCAGCAGCTTTTCCGCGATTTTCGGGGCGATGCCGCCGCCGACGTAAACGCCGCCGTGCGCGAGCGTGGCAAGCGCCATGTTCCCTGCAAATGCGCCATACGCCGAGACGAAAATGTCGAGCGCCCGGACCGCCACTTCGTCGACCCTGCGAAGCGCACACTCCGTGATGGCTTTCGCGGCGTCTCCTGTCTGCATCGCATCGGCAAGCGCAGGCGACGGTATGCCTCGCCCGCTTTGCTCGAGAAACTCGACAATCCGCGGCAGCCCCGGGCCTGAGATCACACGCTCGTACGACACACGCCCGAAGCGGCTGCGCAGGTAGCAGAGCAACTGATCCTGAAGGGCGTCGATCGGGGCGAAATCCGTGTGCCCTGCCTCGGAGGGGAGGACTTCCCAGCCTGTCGAGTCCCAGTCCAGGATAGCGACGCCGAGCCCCGTGCCTGCGCCCACGACGACACGCGGCTCGTGATCGACCGGCTGGCCAGGCTGCAGCGTCAGCAGATCGCCTCGCGAAAGGTATGCAATGCCACGCCCGGCGGCCGCGAAATCATTGATGATCCGCACGTGCGGGAAGCCGAAGCGGCGCGCGATCTCCGCCTCGTCGGGCTTCCACGGGAGATTCGTGAGCGACGCTCGGCCATTCTCGACGGGACCTGCGACCGCAAAACAGGCCGCTTCGACGGAAGCCGCATGGGTCGCGACGCCTGGTTCCGTAAGGAAAGCTTCGATCACCCGCTCGAGCGAAGCGTACTGCCCACTGGGATAGAGCTTGCGTTCGAGCACGCGCGGGCCAACGCCTCGAAACTGCGCGAGCGCGAACTTCGTATTCGTGCCGCCGACGTCCGCGCCGATGACGAGCGGCTCGTGCGCGCTCATACGGAGGCGAGCTCGACGGGACGGCCTGTCGACGCGTGCACGATCGCCTCCGGCTGGGCGAGGAAATAGCCTTGTGCGTAATCGATCTCGAGCTCGGTGATTTTCGCCAGCGTCTGCGCGTCTTCGACGGACTCCGCCACCGTCTGGATGCCGAGCAGATGGCTGATGCGGTTGATCGCATCCACGATCGTATGGTCCACGGGATCGGTTACAAGATCCGTGATGAATGTGCCTGCGATTTTCAAGACATCGACCGGCAGGTATTTGAGGTAAGCGAATGACGACAGGCCCGTGCCGAAATCGTCCAGCGCAAAGCGGCAACCCATTTCCTTCAACTCCCGTATGAGCTCCGCCGCGGTGTTGAGATTCGAGATCGCGGTCGTCTCGGTGATTTCGAAGCACAGGAGACCCGGCGGTAAGCGGTAACGCGTGAGCAGATTCCTCAGGAAATCCGGCAGGCTTTTGTCGTTGATGCTCGTGCCGGACAGATTGACCGAATACCAGCCGCGTTCGGTGGGCTCGCGCGGGATCGCCCCTGCGTTCCACTGGTTGTGAAGGTATTCGATGAGCGAGCTCACCACCCAGCGTTCGATGGACGTAAGCAGGTTGTAACGTTCGGCTGCCGGCATGAAGCCTGTCGCCGGGATGAGATTCCCCGCGCGGTCGATCATTCGCACGAGGACTTCGTAGCTCGGGCACTGCGGCTTTCCGGCCGCGAGCGGCACGATCGCCTGGCGGTAGAGGCGGAACCGGCCGAGCTCGAAAGCCTGGTTGATCTGTGAAACGATCTGAAGCTCGCTATCCTTGCCGCTCACTTCCGCTTCCTGCGGCCTGTAGACCTGCACGCGGTCGCGGCCCTTGTTCTTCGCCTCGTAACAGCAGGCGTCGGCAAGACTGAGCACGCGGCTCAGATTACCGCTCTCGGCGGTGATCGGCACGAGCCCGATACTGACCCCGACACTGAACGTTTTGTCTTCCCAGACGAACCTGAACTCGCGTACGGTTTCCCGAAGCGCATGCGCGATACGCATCGCCTGCTCTGGTGGGCAGCTTTCCAGCAAAGCGCCGAACTCATCGCCGCCGAGCCGCGCCAGCGTGTCGCTCCCGCGCATGCGCGAGAGCATGACCGACGTGAGCTGACGCAAGAGCTCGTCGCCCGCCGCGTGTCCGCAGGTATCGTTCACGGCTTTGAAATTGTCGAGATCCATGAAAAGAAGCGCGTGCTCGCGGTCTTGAGTACGCGCGGTCTCGATCAACTCGGCAAGCCGGCGCTCGAATTCGCGCCGGTTCACCAGACCGGTCAGTGCGTCATGGCTCGCCTGCCAGAGAAGCTGCTGCGCCATCGCGCGCATCTGGCTGATATCGTGGAACACGACGATCATGCCCAGCACGCGGCCGTCGCGACTCTTGATGGGTGCATGCGAATAGCGGACCGGAGATTCGCGTCCATGCCGATCGACGAGCCGCACGGATACGGCTGACCCGGCGCCGTCCGCCTTGGGCAGACCGCCCAGTGGATCGAACGCGTCGCCGGTGCGCTCGTCCACCACCCGATAGACTTCCGCCAGCGGCCGGCCCTGTGCCTCCTCCGTCGTCCAGCCCGTATACTGCTCCGCGACCGGATTCAGATATTCGATGCGCGCGTGCGCATCCGTCGTGATGACGCCGTCACCGATCGAGTGCAGCGTCACCTGCGCAAGCTCTTTTTCGAGATGGAGAGCAGATTCGGTGCGCTTCACCCCGCGCGCCACGAGCAACGCGACGAGCACTGCGCCTGCAAGCGCGAAGGAGCCGATGATAGCCACCACGACCAGCGCATGGCTCGTCGAACGGCGGCCTTCGCTCACGAGCGTTACCGTGGCGGCACGGGTGGAGTCGAGCATCCTGTCAAGCGAAGCCTGGAATGCATCCTGCGCCTCCAGGCCGGCGGCGCCGTAAAGCTTGCGCGCTGCTGCCGTTTCACCCTTGAGCAGCAGATCGACGACTTCGTCCCGCACGTCGCGCATGCTCGCACTTTCGGCGAGTACGCCCTGCAGCGCCGCCCGCTCCGTCGCTGTCAGGGGTACCATCGTGAGCTTGTGCAGGGCTTCCGCGAATTCCTGACGGAGAGCCCTGAAGCGTTGCAGGCTTTCAGCGGGCACCGCGGTGTCCTGCTCCGCGAACAGTTGCTGCAGGACGCGCGTGCTCTCCCGAGCCGTTCCCGAAAGCGTCGAAACCGCGCCCGCTTTAGTGTCCTGCTCCGCGATCAGCGCCTGCACGCGTCTGTTGACCTGTTCCGTGCCCGTAACGCCCAGAACAGTGACCGCAAGCAGCAAAGCGAGAAGCAGCCCGAAGGCGCCGAGCAGCGCATAGTGCGAAGACAGTGGGCTCAGCTTCATGAAATTGCCTTCAGCGCCTCCGTATCGCGGTCTTGACGCTCGAGCCGGGCGGCAGTGTCCTGTTTGAAGAAACGTGCCAGTTGGGTGTAAACGTCCGGATAGGCGTCGCGGACGACAAAAGGAGCCTCGAAGAACGCCTCGCTCAACACCGCAAAGAATTCTGCCGGACTTTCCGCCGCATATTCGTCGATCTGGATCTCCACGCCGGCGTCGATTTTCCTGCAGAAGTCCTCATACGCTCCAGTGAATGCAGCCGCCCAGTCGGCCCGGCGCATGTCGGCCGGTAAAGGCGGGTAGCCGTTCGGCTCGCCATTCAGCATGTCGAGCTTGTGAGCGAACTCGTGTATCACGACGTTATACGCCTGGCCGCTGCCGGCTTCCTGGACATCGGCCCAGGAGATAACCACGGGCCCGCGCTCCCATGATTCACCGGTCATCGCCTGCTGCACGTGATGCGCCACGCCCGCTTCATCGATGTATTCGTATTCCGCTACGAATTCGTCAGGGTATACGATCACCTCGACCCAGCCGCGGTAATAATCCAGATCCAGATTGAGCACGAGGATGCAGGCCTGGACCGCGATCGCGAGTCTGACCTCGTCGCGCACGGCCATGCCGCCGGCACCGTGAATGGCTTTTTCGTCGAGGAAAAGCACGACCAGATCGCGCAGACGCGCCGTTTCCGCGGCCGTAAGCGAACGGGTGAACGGGTAGCGCGCGATGGCGGCGTTCCAGAGCTGCGGATCGACGCAAGCGCGCCGCAGCACTCTCGCACGCCTCCAGCGCCTGAACCAGCTCACCGGCGACGGGACCTAAGCCTTACCCTCGTCGCGCGCTTCGACGATGCGAAGAGGCGGTGACGGCTGGTCGAGCTCGCCCAGCTCGGCGGCCTCGATCTGCGCGAAACGCTGCGAGATCTTCTTGCTGCTGATCTGCACGTTCTCCACGTCTTCGTGCGCCTGGCGAATGTGGCGCGCCAGATCCTTCATGCGCTCGTCGAACCGGTTGAAATCCACCGCGAGCTTACCAAGGCAGTCCTTGATGATATGGATGTGCCGCCGAGTCTCCACGTCTTTCAGGACGGCACGCGCCGTGTTGAGCACCGCCATGAGCGTCGTCGGCGACACGATCCAGACGCAATGCGTCATCGCGTAATCGACGACTTCCGCATGGTGCGCGTGAATCTCCGCGAATACGGCCTCCGCCGGAATGAACATCACGGCACCGTTCGATGTTTCGCCCGGCACGATGTACTTGGTGCAGATCGCATCGATGTGACGGCGCAGATCTGCGCGGAACTGTTTCTGGGCCGCGGCGCGCTCGATGTCGTTCGCTTCCGCTGAGAACATGCGATGGTAGTTTTCGAGCGGGAATTTCGAATCGATCGCGATTTTGCCGGTCGGCGCCGGCAGCTTGAGCACGCAGTCCGCGCGCGCGCCGGTCGAAAGTGTCGCCTGCATTTCGTACGCAGCGGTGGGCAGTACGTTCCGTACGAGACCCTCGAGCTGCACCTCGCCGAAAGCGCCGCGCGCGCGTTTGTCTCCGAGCAGCTCCTGCAGGCTGACGACGCTGCCCGTCAAACTTTCGATCTTCTTCTGCGCTTCGTCGATCGTCGCGAGCCGCGACATGACGTTCACGAACGTCTCGTTGGTTTTCCGGAAGCCGTCGTCGAGCCGCTCGTTCACCTTGCCGGATATCTCGGAGAGTCGCTGGTCGATGCGGGCATTGAGTGTCTGCGTCGTCTCGCCCAGGCGCGCGAGCATCGCCTCGCGGTATTCCCCCATGCTGCGCTCGAGCGAGAGCTTGAGCGCGTGCACCGTGTCGCGCGTCTGCTTGAGCTCGTCTGCAACGGCTGCGCGAAGCCGTTCGCTCGACTCGGTGAGGTGGCCGCCCAGGCGGTCGCCCTGCTGGGTGAGGCCGCTGTGCAGATCGACGAGCATGCCGCGGTGTTTGGATTCGAGGGCGTCCGACAACCGCTCGGACATTTCCGACAGCCGCGCCCTCAGCTCACGTACGTCGCGGGCCTGTGAGGCGCCGCGTGCGAGCAGAAGTACGAGCATCGCCGCGAGCAGCAGTACCGCTACAACGAATGAAACGTCCATTGCGCCGAGAGTATACGCTACGCGTTCTCGCGAAGCGCCTGGAGCGGCGCGACGTTGAGCACTGCACGTGTGCCGAGATAGCCGGCCGCCGTGATGCCGATGGTGCCGGCGAGCACGCCGGCGAGCCAGATCATCCAGGCGAATGTATAAGGCAGATTCAGCACGTATGTGGCTACCCCGTAGCCCATCGCGGATGCACCCGCTGCCGCGAGCAGGCCGGAGAGCGCGCCCAGC
>DASRIK010000370.1:0-7948 GCA_035650035.1 Burkholderiales bacterium
TGATCTCCGGCACGCACTGATATTCGCGTGCGAGGCGAACGCGTACCATCTGCGCGACGCGGCCGGTCATCATCTGCTGATACATACCCTGGTGGGCGACCTGGCGCGTGCTCTTGCCGCTCGCGCGGAGCAGCCGAAGCACGATATCGACAGCGTCGCGTATTACCAGGAACGGCGCGAGCCAGCCCTCGATGTCGCGACGCTGCTGCTCCGGAGGCAGGTGCAGCCAATAGTGGTACGACGGCAGGTCGAATTCACAAATGCCGCCCGGTATGTTCGTGCGCTGCTTGATGCTCATCAGCCATTCGTTCTCGCGCAGCTCCTGTCCGATTTTCCCCGACGCCTGGTAAAGCCGCGAAGCCGCCTGGTCGATCTGCCGAAGCACGCCCTCGAGTGCCTGCTCGGAGATTTCCGGATTGCCGCGCAGCGCGTCGAGCGATTGCTTCTGGCGCTCGAGCTCCTGCAGAAGGTCCGATTTGAGATCGGCACGACTGGCGACCTCGTAGATTTCGAAGATCAGAAGCAGCGCGACGTGATACTGAAGCGGCTCGTTCTTTTCGAGGAAGTAGTCGAGGCGCTCGTACAGGTCTTCGAGACGCAGCAGGGTGCGGATACGTTCGCTCAGCGGGTACTCATAACTGATCACGCTGCGTCACTCGGCCCCGTTGCGGTTGAATTGCGGCAAGTATTCACCAAAAGTGGGCAAAAAGAAAGTTTTGCGCGCGTTTTCATGGGGTCTTCGCTGCCTCGAGGTAGCGCTCGTGCAGCGTCTCGACCTGCGAGCGTAGCGAGTCTATGTCTGCGTCATTCGAAAGCACGTCATCCGCGGCCTGCAGCCGCCGCGCGCGTGGAAGCTGCGCCGACATGATGCGGCGTACCGCCTCTTCGGTAAGCCTGCTTCGTTTCATCGTGCGCGCGATCTGCTGCGACTCGTCGCAATCGACGACAAGTACGCGGCTCACGACATCACGGTATGCGCCGGTCTCGAGCAGCAGCGGCACGACGAGCACCACGTACGGTGCGCCGCTGCCTTGTACTCGCCTGTAAGATTCCGCCCGGATCATCGGATGGAGGATCGCCTCCAGGCGGCCTTTCGCTCCCGGGTCCGAGAAAACGAGCTCGCGCATACGCGCGCGATCGAGGCTTCCGTCGCTGCGCACGTACTCGCTGCCGAAAGCCTCCGCGATCGCAGACATTGCAAGCCCGCCCGGACCCGTCAGTTCGTGAGCGATCGCATCGGTATCCACCACGTCGGCGCCGAGGCTTGCAAACATGTCGGCCGCCTGTGATTTTCCGCATCCGATGCCGCCGGTCAGCCCGACGCAGAAGCGCATCTCTTAGAACAACTCCAGGTAATTGCGTGTAAGCGTTTCGCCAAAAAACAGCGCCACCAGTCCAGCGATCGCAAGATACGGTCCGAAAGGAATCGGAACGTTGCGTCCGCGCCGCGCGAGGATGATCAGAAAAATACCGACTATAGCGCCTGCGAACGACGAGAGCAGGATTACGAGCGGCAGCATCTTCCAGCCGAGCCAGGCGCCGATCGCCGCCAGCAGTTTGAAGTCCCCGTACCCCATGCCCTCCTTGCCGGTGATCGCCTTGAACGCCCAGAACACCACCCAGAGCAGGAGATAACCCGCTGCTGCGCCCGTCACGGCGGAAGCCAGGTCCGTAAAGCCACCCGTCAGGTTGAACAGCAGGCCGGCCCACATCAGCGGCAACGTAAGATCGTCCGGCAGGTAGAACGTGTCAAGGTCGATGAACGCGAGCGCAATTACCATCCATGTGAAGAACATCGCTGCTGCAGCCGCTGGTGTTAAGCCGAAGCGCCACGCAACGAACCCGGACAGCACGCCCGTAAGGATTTCGACGATCGGATAGCGCGGCGATATGCGTGCCCGGCAAGCGGAGCACTTCCCCCCGAGGGCGAGGTAACTCAGCACCGGCAGGTTCTCGATGCAGCGGATGCCGTGACCGCACGCGGGGCAGCGCGATCGCGGCACTATCAGGTTGTAACGTTCCGCCGGCGCAAGCTCCTGATTGTTGAGCTCCGCGCATTCGGCGCGCCAGCGCGCTTCCATCATTCGCGGCAGGCGATGGATGACCACGTTGAGAAAGCTGCCGACGCAGAGGCCGGTCAGCACGCATGCCGTGACGTAAAACCAGGGATTCGCTTCGAGCAGTGCTATCACTGGCATGCCGCGCTGTTCGGTGCCTGGAAGAGGCGCGTCGAGAATTTTCCGTGCAGGAACGGCCCGCTCACCGGCGCGCGGCCGCCGCTCTGCATCAGATGACCGCGCCCATTTTGAAGATGGGGAGGTACATGGCGATGACGAGCCCGCCGATGATCGTGCCCAGGACGACCATGATGACCGGTTCCATCAGGCTCGAGAGCGCTTTCACCGCGTCATCGACTTCCTGCTCGTAGTAGTCGGCGACTTTTCCGAGCATGGTGTCGAGAGAACCCGCTTCCTCGCCGATCGCCACCATCTGTATGACCATGTTCGGGAACACGTCGGTCGCCTGCATTGCGGAATTGAGGCTCGATCCGATGGCGACTTCGCCTTGTATTCTCTTCGTCGCGACCAGGTATTCGTGATTCCCAGCGGCACCGCTCACGGATTCGAGCGCCTCGACGAGCGGAACGCCCGCGGCGAACGTCGTCGCAAGGGTGCGAGTCCAGCGCGCGATCGCCGACTTGCGAATGAGCTTCCCGAAGATGGGCGCGCGCAGGAGCAGCCGATCCATCGCGAGCTGCATTTTCGAGGACCGCTTCCAGCTGTAGAGGAAGC
The DNA here is from genome assembly GCA_035650035.1 of Burkholderiales bacterium. Classification (GTDB taxonomy): domain Bacteria; phylum Pseudomonadota; class Gammaproteobacteria; order Burkholderiales; family SG8-41; genus JAQGMV01. The sequence goes on from DASRIK010000370.1 coordinate 2,793, forward strand.
TGTAAATGCCGCCTGCCGTTCCCAGGAATATCACCCACCACCATTCGACGATGAAGTCCGAGATCCCGATCACCATGAGCGTGAGCGCCGGCAGGTCCGCGCCAAAATTCGAAAACACCTGCTTGAATGCAGGTATGACGAATATCATGATGATCGCGGTGATGATGACGGCGACGGCGACGATCGCGATCGGGTAGAAAAGCGCCGCTTTGATCTTGCTCTTGATGGCGAGAATCTTTTCCTTGTACGTGGCAAGACGCTCGAGCACGCCATCCAGTATGCCGGCTGTTTCGCCGGCGCCGATCAGATTGCAATAGAGGGCATCGAAGTACAGCGGGTGTTTTTCGAATGCCTGCTTGAGGCTCGAGCCCGTTTCGACCTCGCCCCGCACGGCATAAACGAGCCTCGCGACGGCCGGATTGCTGTGGCCTTTCGCGACGATGTCGAACGCCTGCAGGAGCGGCACGCCGGACCTGAGCATGGTAGCGAGCTGTCGGGTGAAGAGGGTGATGTCTTTTTCCCTGATTCTGCCGCCGCGGCCGCGCTTCTGTTTCTTCACCTCCAGGACCTTGATGCCCTGCCGGCGCAGCAGCACGTTGGCTTGGGCTTCGCCGCTCGCGCGTATTTCCCCGCGTACAGTCTTACCGCCGCGGTCCTGGCCGACCCACGTGAAACTGAAGTCTTTCAACTCCGGTTTCCTGGCTGCTACGCTCGTGGCCATCCGGTTCCCTAAATACCTCTATAATCCAACAAGTTAGCAATAAGCGGGCAATCATGCATGGAGGTCGTATCCTTTGTAAAGCGTCCTAGTTCGCACCCCTCGCCCGCGCGGGGTAAATTCGCACCCCCTTGATGACCCGGTCCTGGGTCTGCACGATTTCCATCGCGTGGTCGGCAATTCTTACGCCGGTACCGGGCTCCGGGATCTCCTGCAGATGTTCCAGGATGAGGCCATTCACCGTTTTCGGCCCGTCCAGGGGAAAACTGAATCCGAGCTTGCGGTTCAACTCTCGCAGCAGCGTCCCGCCCTCCACGAGATAGCTGCCGTCCTGCTGCGGGTAGTAAGCGCCGGTCCGCATGGGCGAGCTCGTCGTGAATTCGCCGATGATCTCCTCGAGGATGTCTTCGAGCGTGACGAGCCCCTTCAGCTCGCCGTATTCGTCCACCACGAGCGCGATGCGATCGTGGTGCTCCTGAAAGTTCTGCAGCTGCGAAAAGAGCGGAGTCCCGGAAGGTACGAAATACGGCTCTCGCACGAATTTCTTGAGTCGGTCGTGCGTGAGGCTTTTCTGCTGCAGCAGGTTGAGCACGTGCCGCACGCGGATCCACCCCATGATCTCGTCGGGTTCGCCGGCATAGGCGAGGAGGCGCCGGTGGTACGCCGTTGCGACCTGTTCCGCGATGTCTTCGATCGGCGCTTTGAGGTCGATCGTTTCGATCTGGTTGCGCGGGACCATCACGTCGTCGACGGTCACCGCCTGCAGGTCGAAAAGGTTCACCAGCATGCTCTGGTGTTTTTTGGGCAGATAACCCGCTTCCAGCACGAGCGTGCGCAGCTCCTCGACCGAAAGCACGTGATCGCCGAGGTTGGCTGAAGCCTTGAGCCGGAGGATTTTCAGCAGCCCCTGCACGAACAGGTTCACGAACCAGATGACGGGCCGCGTGAGCTTCAGCAGGGGCGCGAGCACGTAGCTCGCCGAGAGCGCGATGCGTTCCGGGTAAGCTGCGCCCACGACTTTCGGCGTGATTTCGCTGAACACGAGAATTGCAAACGCCGCCGCAGCGGTTGCGACGACCAGCGTCGATTCGCCGTCTCCGAGATGGCGCCGCACGATCTCGCCCACGAGCAGCGCCGCAGCCGCGTTGATGACGTTGTTCCCCAGCAGGACGACGCCGAGGAATTTATCAGTGGTGCCGAGCAGCTCAGCCGCGAGCCGTGCTCCGCGATGCCGCTGCTGCACGAGGTGCCGCAGACGGTAGCGGTTCAGCGCCAGCATGCTTGTTTCCGAGATCGAAAAGAACGCGGACGTGATGAGCAGCAGGAGCAGCGCCACAATGAGCGCGCTTAACGGAATGTCATCCATAGGATGGAGTGCCTCATTATGTTAGGCACTACCGGCCGAGCAGCACTTCCAAAACGAACTTGCTGCCGATGTAGGCGAGAACGAGGGTGAGGAAGCCGGCGAGGGTCCAGCGCACCGCCACGCGGCCGCGCCAGCCGTAGATGTGTCGACCCGCGAGCAGCGCCGCGAAAATGAGCCACGACACCATGCCGAACACAGTCTTGTGGTTGAACTGCGCGGCCTTGCCGAACAGCTCTTCCGAGAACACGACGCCGCTGCCGAGCGTGAGCGTGAGCAGCACGAATCCCGCCCAGATGATGCGGAAGAGCACCGCTTCCATCGTGAGTAACGGCGGAAGGTTCTGCAGCACTTGAGTGACGGTGCCGTCGTGCAGGCGCTTTTCCAGCAGAGCCATCAATGCGACATGCAGCGACGCGATGGTGAAAAAGCTGTAGGCGAGGAGCGAAATCAGCAGATGGATCTTGAATGCAGCGAGATGTGTGTTGGGTAATGCCCGCGTGCTCGGCATGAGCGCGGGTAGAAGCGTAGCGATCGCGGCGAGCGGCAGCACGAGTGCCTGAAGCCCGTCCAGACGGTAGAAAAAATTGCCGAACCAGTAGATGAGCACGGTGAGCCACAGGATCGCGGAGATCGAAGTCGCCACGCTCAAACGCAGACCGTCGGGCGCGAAAAGCGAGTCGCCGAGCAGATAAGCGTGTATCGCGAGCGGCACGAGGACTGCATAGTGCTCTGCGCTCGCCCGGCCATCGGCGCTCGTGCCTTCCGACAGGCGCGCCGGGTGCGTTGCCAAGGCGCCCGCTGCGCGATTTTCGATCGGCATCCAGCGCGTGCGCCAGAAGTAAATCGCGAGCGCGCCATAGAGCAGTGCGTTCACGAGATGCGCTACAATTTCCATCCTTCCAAGAATACCATTCCTGCATGTTCGACACCCTGAGCGCGCGCCTTACGCGCGTGCTGAAAACGCTACGCGGCGAAGCGCGGATCACCGAAGACAACATCCGCGACGCCATGCGGGAAGTCCGGATGGCGCTGCTCGAAGCCGACGTGGCGCTGCCCGTCGTCCGCCTTTTCCTGGACGCCGTTCGCGAGAAAGCGCTCGGCCAGGACGTCATCGGCAGCCTTACACCGGGCCAAGCCGTCGTCGGCGTCGTTCATCGGGAGCTCACCACGCTCATGGGCGAGCGCAATGACGCGCTCGATCTCGCGACTCAGCCCCCCGCGGTCATCCTCATGGCCGGTTTGCAGGGCAGCGGCAAGACGACTACCAGCGGAAAGCTCGCGAAATGGCTGCGGGAAGAGCAGAAAAAGAAAGTCCTGCTCGTGAGCTGCGACGTCTATCGCCCGGCGGCGATCGAGCAGTTGAAAACGCTCGCCGCCCAGGTGAGTGTCGATTTCTTTCCGTCTTCCACCGGCGAGAAGCCCGTCGATATCGCGTTGCGCGCGCTCGATCATGCGCGCCGCCACTACAACGACGTCCTCATCGTCGACACCGCGGGACGGCTCGCGATCGACGAAGCGATGATGCGCGAAATCCGCGAACTGCACGATGCGCTGAAGCCGATCGAAACGCTTTTCGTCGTCGATGCGATGCAGGGGCAGGACGCGGTGAACACCGCACGCGCATTTTCCGAAGCGCTGCCGCTCACGGGCATCGTGCTCACGAAGCTCGACGGCGATGCACGAGGGGGCGCGGCGCTCTCGGTACGCCATGTCACCGGAAAGCCGATCAAATTCGCGGGCGTCGGCGAGAAGCTGAACGGGCTGGAGCCTTTCCATCCGGATCGCATGGCCTCGCGCATTCTCGGCATGGGCGACGTGCTCACGCTGATCGAGGACGTTCAGAAGACGGTCGACCGCAAGGAAGCCGAGAAGCTCGCGGAGAAGGTCAAGAAAGGCAAAGGCTTCGATCTCGAGGATTTCAAGCAGCAGATCGTGCAGATGAAGAAAATGGGTGGACTTTCCGCGCTCGTCGAGAAGCTTCCCGGCAATCTCGCCCAGATGGCACAAAACGCGCCGGACGTCGACGATCAGGCGATTCGCCGCATCGAAGGCATCATCAACTCGATGACCGCGAAAGAGCGCGCCAAACCTGAAATCATCAAGGCTTCACGCAAGCGCCGCATTGCCACCGGTGCCGGAGTATCCGTGCAGGAAGTGAACCGCCTGCTCAATCAGTTCGAACAGACGCAGAAAATGATGAAGATGATGGCCAAAGGCGGCATGGCCAAGATGATGCGCTCGATGAAGGGGATGTTTCCCGGCATGCGCTAGCGCTGACGCACTGCGCGTCAGCGCATGAGAGCGCACCGCCTTGCTCAATCGAGCGAAAAACCTTTCGAGCGTATGAACGCCCCCCAGTCCGCACGCTCCGGCACCCCGTATTGCCGCGCCTTGTCTTCCGACCAGCCGTAGAACTCCGCTTCTCCAAAGCGTCTCACGCGCCGCTGCTTGCGATAGGGCATGAGCTGATGGCGTCGCCGGTCGTACTCTTCGATCCGTTCGCGCACGCGCGTATCGTCGAAGCGATCCACATGCACCGTCACTTCGAGCGGCAGACGCGGCGTAATGCGTCCATTCTCCGCCGGGTAGCCGGCGGTGAGCCCCGCGATGGGAAAGACGCCTTCCGGCAGACCCAGTAGCTCGGAGACCTCGTGCGGTTTATTCCGGATCATGCTGATCGGGCAGGTACCCAGGCCGATCGCTTCTGCGGCCCGAATGAACGTGGTCATCACGATCGCCGCGTCGACGGCAGCGTTCATGAAGTGATCGAGGTGCTCGTTCGCGAACGGCTTGCCACGCCATTCCCCGATCTGGCGGATACGACGGTTGTTCGCGCAGAAGACGAGCAGCACGGGAGCGTCGGCAATCCAGGGCATGTCCGGAACCAGATCGGTGATGGCGCGTACTTTGGCGCGGTCGGAGACATGAACGATGTCCGCCTGCTGAAGGTCCGATTTCGAAGGCGCGGAAAGCGCGGACGCGAGCAGCAGACGCAGGAGCGCGGGTTCGACAGATTTGTCCGTGTATTTGCGGTGGGAGCGGTGCTCGACAATGCGTTGCAGTTCGTCGAGC
>DASRIK010000371.1:0-3043 GCA_035650035.1 Burkholderiales bacterium
CGCCTCGCCCAGATCGATCCCTTCATTCGCGAGCTCCCCTTGGGCTACAAGAGCATGGTCGGCGAGCGCGGGCTGAAGCTTTCGGGCGGCGAGAAACAGCGCGTCGCGATCGCGCGCACGCTGCTGAAGAACCCGCCGATCCTCCTGCTCGACGAAGCGACTTCGGCGCTCGACACGCATACCGAGCGCGAAATCCAGTCGGCGCTGAAGCTCGTGTCCAAGAACCGCACCACGCTCGTGATCGCGCATCGTCTCTCGACGATCATCGACGCCGACGAGATCCTCGTGCTCGATCAGGGCCAGATCATCGAGCGCGGCCGTCACGCCGATCTCGTTGCGCGCGCGGGCGCCTATGCGGCGATGTGGAACCGGCAGAAGCAGGCGGCGGACGCACGCGAGCGTCTGCAGGCGGTCGAAGGCGATCCGGAAGATTTGCGGCATGAGGTTGACGAAGCCGACGATGCCGAACATCGCAAAGCGGCCGGCGCCGCCGAATAGGCATCCACTGCAAACGCTCAGTCTCGAGGCTCCATCAACTCGACTCGATTGCCGAACGGATCGTCGACAAAGATGCGGTCGTAATTCTCGAGCCCTTCATCCGTCTTGATCGCGTAACCCGCCGCTTTGAGTTCGCGCGCAAGGCTCTTGAGATCGTCCACCAGAAACGCGGGATGCGCCTTGCGCGCGGGCCGGAAATCCGCCTCGACGCCGAGATGCACCTTGAGCGGCCCGCGCTCGAACCAGCAGCCGCCACGCTTCGCGAGCTCGGGTGGTTTCGCGATTTCCGGGATGCCCAAGAGATCGCGATAGAATTTTCGCGCCTCGTCTTCGCGATGAGGCGGCATGGCGAGCTGAATATGTTCGATTGCCCTGACCGGCACCGACTACGCCAACTCGATGCGATCGACTTCGATCCCCTTCATCCCCTGGCGCGTGGAGAAGCGGACTCTCTGTTCGGGCATCAGTGTCGATACGCCGGAGCGTCTCAGCGCACTCGCATGCACATAGACATCGGCGCCGCCGTGTTCGGGAACGACAAATCCAAAACCCTTTTGCTCGTTGAAGAACTTCACGTGCCCGTCGCCCATCGGTCCGCTCGAATCGCGTCCACCGCCGCGCGGCGGTCTCGGGCCGCGTGACATCATCGGTTGCGCTTCGGCCGTCGAAAGGTCGACGCTGTGCACCGTCGTCACCTGCATGCCGCGTTGGCCTTGTACAACGTCGCAGTAGACGGTCGCTCCTTGCGGAAGCTCCGGCGATGAAAGAGCGGAGAGTGCGGAGGCGTGACAAAACGCATCCGATCCGTCTTCCAATGTGACGAAGCCAAAACCTTTGGTGGGGTTAAACCATTTAACGGTGGCCCGCTGCGATCCTGAACCGGAGCGGAAGCCAGCATTGTCGTAGTTTACCATAATTGAAACCGCTGCGCCTTTATGTCGCGTACCCTGCCCTGTGCCGAGAAAGCCACCAGCGATGGTTATTTTGCTCCCGAGAAGGCCTGAGCGGCAAGATGAAAACGGAACTTCCAAAGCGCCCCGTCCGGGAATCATGTCCTGTCGACTGCACCACATAGCGGGCCCTGTTGCAGTGCAAACAGGATCAACCGTGGCTCGCCATCAAGCGGGTCTTCGGCGGCAGGAAAATTGCTCAGGTCCTCGCCCGAAAACCGTGCTGGCTTTAGGTGCCGGAGAACACAGGAAAAAATCGTTTCAAGTGGTGCTTACTCGTCAGTCTCTCGGTAAGCATGAGGGCGAAAATTAACCCCCAAAAGTGAGCCTTGCTCCGTTTTTTGTGTGCTTGAAAACGCTGTTCGTGGCATTATTTTTCGTGCTATGGTTCCGGTTGGTACCCGGTGCCGAGTCTCAAAGCGCCCGGAACGCGTAATTCGTTAGGCCCATCATTGACGAGGAGACAAAAATGAAACTCTCGACGATCACCTTGGCCGCAGCAGCGGTTGCTATGTCCGCCAGCGCCGCCCTCGCGCATCATTCATTCGCGATGTTCGACGCCGAAAAGAATATCAAGCTGGACGGCACCGTGAAGGAATTCCAGTGGACGAACCCGCACAGCTGGATCCTGATGATGGTCAAGAACAAAGCCGGCGCGGAAGAGCAGTGGGCCATCGAAATGGGCGGCCCGGCTGGCTTGGCTCGCCAGGGTTGGGTTCCGAAGACCCTTACCCCGGGCATGAAAGTCAGCGCGATCATCCATCCGCTGAAGGACGGCACGCGCGGCGGTCAGTTCATGGCAGTCACGCTTCCGGACGGCACGCTGAAGGGCAACCCGAACGCTCGTCCGAGCGCAGACGCGGGCGCCAACTAAGCACGCGCTTCGGTTTCCTCGTTTGTCGGGGGAGTGGCAACACTCCCCCGACACGACTTTTGTTGATTCCTCCGCCGGCCCTTCCCTCCTAAACGCCAAAGTGAGCAGGTGCAGCCGAGACGGCTGCGGCCGGGGCTTCCTTTAACGGACGTTCGCGCAGAGCTTGAGGCGCGACGGGCAGGCCCGCCACCGCTCCCACACAAGCTGATCCGTATACGAACCGTCTCCGCGCCCGCGCGCCCCTGCGATAGGCTGGGAGCGCATTCGGAGGGGACATGCATGGCGCCTCCATCAGACGAAGAGAAGGTTGCGGAGCTTTGGGATTTGAACGCCGATCTCTGGACGCGTCAGGTCCGGGCCGGACGGGACGTCTTCCGCGAAGTCTTCCATATGCCGATGTTCCTGGACTTCGTTCCCGATCTCTCCGGTCTCGACGTCTTGGATGCCGGCTGCGGGGAAGGGCGCAACACGCGTGTCTTCGCGCGCCGCGGCGCGCGGATGACCGCCGTCGACATTTCGCCGCGTCTCATTCAGGCCGCACAGGACGAAGAGAAGCGGGAACCGCTCGGCATCCGCTACTCGCTCAGCTCATTCACTGACCTCTCGGCCTTCGACGACGCGAGCTTCGATGCGGCCGTCTCGACCATGGCGCTCATGGACGGGCCGGATTTCACGCAGGCCGCGCGCGAGATTCATCGCGTGCTTCGCAAAGGCGGTGGAC
>DASRIK010000372.1:0-18313 GCA_035650035.1 Burkholderiales bacterium
GGAGTATCACCTCTATCCGCTCGCGGCGTTTGCCTCCGTGCTCGCCTTCTCCGAGGTCGAGGCGCTCGTCGCGAGGCGACGCGTGGTCCTCGGGGGTCTCGTGGCGCTGAGCCTGCTCGCGAGTGGCGCGACGCTGGCCCGGAGAGGACATGACACCGTGGCCGCCGGGTGGGTGCGCGACAAGGAGGCGGTGGTCACGTCGCTCGTCGACGATCTCGCGCGTCGGTGGACCGCGGCCGACACCATCCAGGTCTTGGATACGACCGAGGGTGGGGTCCATGCGCTCCTTCGCCTCGGCGCGCAGACACCTACGCGGTTCCTCTACGACTTCCACTTCTTCCACGACGTCCGGCACCCGACTATCCGGGGGCTGCGCGACGAGCTCGTGCGCGATCTCGCGGCGCGCCACGACCTGCTTGTCACTATCGAGGAAAACGTGATCGCCGGCGGCGCGGGCAGCGCGGTGCTTGAAGCGCTGCAGCGTCATGCCGTAACGACGCCCGTCATTCAGTTGGGGCTCCCCGACCGCTTCGTCGATCAGGGAGATCCTGGAATTCAGATCGCCGAGTGTGGTCTCACCGCTGACGGCATCATCTCCGCGGTCCGCGCCCGGGTCGCGGGCTAGAATGGCCGGCCTGTCCTCACCCGCGGAGCGCTTATGAACGAGCCCACTCACCGGATCAGCGATCACGAGCTCGACGGCCTCGAAGATATCCAGACGAACGGATATGCCAAAATCGACCGGTACAACTCCGTCGTGGTCGGTCGCATGGCCGAGCACGTACGCGAGGTCCTGGTCGCGCTCGGAGAAGACCCGGCGCGCGAAGGGCTCGAGAAAACGCCGGAGCGCGTCGCGAAAGCGCTGCAGTTCCTGACGCACGGGTATGGCCTCGACCCGGCCGAGATTCTGCGCTCCGCGATGTTTCGCGAGGAATACCAGCAGATGGTGATCGTTCGCGATATCGAGGTCTATTCGCTCTGCGAGCATCATATGCTGCCGTTCTTCGGGAAGGCCCATGTCGCGTACATACCGAACGGCCATATCGTGGGGCTTTCCAAGATCCCGCGCGTTGTCGATGCGTTCGCGAGGCGTCTGCAGGTTCAGGAGCGTCTCACTGTGGATATCCGGAACTGCATCGAAGAGACGCTGAAGCCCATGGGTGTTGCCGTGGTGATCGAGGCGCAGCACCTCTGCATGGTGATGCGCGGCATCCAGAAGCAGCATTCGATTGCGACCACCTCCGCGTTCACGGGTGAGTTCAATGCCGACAAGACGCGCGCCGAGTTCATGCGGCTCGTGACGAGCGGCTCACACGCCTGACGGCCGACGACGATGAGCTCGCGCAACCGCACCAGCGAGGCCCGTGTGGAAAGCCTTCTGCCGGAGGTGCGCAAAGGCCGCATGGTGATACTGGTCGACAGCGCCGATCGCGAGAACGAAGGCGATCTGTTCGTCGCGGCGGAGAGAGCGACGCCCGAAGCCGTCAATTTCATGGCCATCCACGCGCGCGGCCTCGTGTCGCTCGCACTCACCGAAGAGCGTGTGCGCGAGCTCGGCCTGTCGTTGATCACTGACGATCAGGTCAACACCACGAAGTTCCAGACAGCATTCGCGACTCCGATCGACGCCAAAGTCGGCGTGGGCTCCGGCATGTCGGCACACGACCGCGCACGCACGATCGCGACCGCGATCGCGGATGGCACCGGGCCTGCGGATTTCATTCGACCCGGACGTCTGCAGACGCTGCGCGCTGTAGACGGCGGAGTGCTCGCGCGGCGCGGGCATACCGAAGCGGCCGTGGATCTTGCACGGATCGCAGGGCTGAAGCCCGCGGGAGTCATCTGCGAGATCATGAACGACGACGGCACGATGGCTCGCATGCCGGACCTCGAGCGCTTTTCCCGGGAACACGGCATTCCGATACTGCAGATCGCGGATCTCGTCACCTACCGCGAAGGCGAGCGCACGATACGCCGCCGGACCGAGACCGTGTTGCCGACGCGGAAAGCCGGCGTGTTCAGGCTGATGATCTACGCGGACAACCTTGAGACCACGGCGTATGTCGCGCTCGTCAAAGGAGAAATCGACGCAAACGCGCCCACGCTGGTGCGGCTGCACTCGCAATGCCTCACCGGGGACGTTTTCGGCTCGGAGCGCTGCGACTGCGGAGAACAGCTCGATGCCGCGCTGGACATGATCGAGCGCGCAGGCCGCGGCGTTCTCGTCTACATGTTCGACGAGGGACGCGGTATCGGTTTGCTCAACAAGATCCGCGCCTACGCTTTGCAGGACGAAGGGCACGATACCGTCGAGGCGAACCACGCGCTCGGCTTCGCTGCGGACATGCGTGACTACAGCGCCGGCGCTCGTATTCTCACGGACCTCGGCGTGCGCGAGGTGCGGCTGATGACCAACAACCCCGAGAAAGTGCAGGCGCTGGAAAGCTACGGTCTCACGGTCGTGGAACGTGTGGCCGTCGAGGCGCTTCCGCGTTCAGCCAATCGAAACTACCTTCAGACGAAACGAACCAAGTTCGGTCATCTGCTGTCGCTGGTCGGTGAGAACCCCGATGTGAAGAAGGAGGATTGAACATCGGGGACTTCATCGATTTCCTGCAATGGCCTGCGATGGTGGTGACGATCGTGGGCGCATGGCTCGTCGCCTCACGATCCAGGAAAAAGCGCGCGATAGGTTTCTGGGTCTTTCTTTCGAGCAACATCCTGTGGAGCATCTGGGGTTGGTACACGCGCGCGTACGCCTTGATCATCCTCCAGGTATTTCTCGCGGTCATGAACGCGCGCGGCGTCTACAAGAACGACCCGGAGCTGAAGGTCACGACGGGCAAGGAGTAGGGACGACTAGAACCGACGGACGAGCGTGAGCTTGTCGCCGTCGCGTCGCATCTGCGTTCGATTGAGGAAGCTCATGCCGAGGAGCGCAACGCTCATGCCCGCTCCGTCGATGACGGTGCCCTCGACGTTGGTGAGGGCGATATCGCCCACGCGGACGTTATCGAGCTTCACGACATACACTGCGACGATGCCGTTTGCGGTGGATGCGCGCGCGGGCTGGCCGGCCAGATAGTTGATGCCGAGGCGGCGCGCTTCCGCTGTCGATATCGCGACGGTGGTTGCTCCGGTGTCCACCATGAACCTGACGGACAGACCGTTGATCGAGCCCGTGGTGAGGAAATGTCCGCGGGCATCGGCCGTCAGGGTAACCTGTTCGGACCCGCCGCTTGCGCCTGAACCGCCCACGCGCGTTCCGTGACCCATGGTAAGCGTCTGGCGCTGTCCCTGGTACTCGATCACGGCCGATTCGCTGTTTGCTGCTATCAGCTTCACCCCCTGCGCTGTGGTCTGACCGGCGCTCAAGGTCTGCGGTCTTCCGCCATCGATTACCAGGACCGCTTTGCCGCTGAACAAGGCGTTCACGGTGATATCGGCGGCGTCCGCGTAAACGGTCGTCAGCAGCAAAACGAGAGACGCTACACTGGCGATCCGCGAACACCGCGAAGATTTCGTGAAATCGGTCATCATCTGCCGTTACGCGCCCACCGAAGGGCCGGGTTATTTCGCCAGCTACTTAACGGCACGCCAGGTCGCCTGGCGCACTGTCAAGCTCGACGAAGGCGAGTCGCTGCCGCCGCTGAAGAATATCGCGGGACTCGCGATGATGGGCGGCCCGATGAGCGTGAACGACGACTTGCCGTGGATCGAGCCGATGCTCGCGCTCATAAGAGCCAGCGTTTCGGCGGATGTCCCCGTCATCGGTCATTGCCTCGGGGGGCAGCTTCTTGCCAAAGCGCTTGGCGCGGCGGTTACGCGCAACTCAGTGAAAGAGATCGGCTGGGGAGAGGTTGCCGTGCTGGATCATGCGGCCGCGTCGTCCTGGGGCCCTTCAGAGCGGTTTCTCTCGTATCACTGGCACGGCGAGACGTTTGCCATCCCCGAGGGCGCGGTGCGGATCTGGTCGAGCGAGCACTGTGCAAACCAAGCTTTTGCGATGGGCAAGCACCTCGGCATGCAATGCCACGTCGAGATGACGGCCGAGATGATCGAAACGTGGTGCGAGACCGGGGCCCGCGAGATCGCAGAAAACCTCGAGGTAAGTCCGGCGGTACAGAACGCTGAGGAGATGCGGAAGAATCTCGAAGCGCGCGTTGAAGCGCTTCACCGCATGGCAGACCGCATATACGACCGCTGGCTTCAGGGGCTGAAGCTATAGGCTGGCGACGCCTCGCAGAATGGATGTGAATATTAATGGACGTCTGAATTACGGCTTTCGCGCCACAGCCTGTTCCAGGCGTGGCGCTGAAGCATCCGCCGAAGCCTCGCAGAATTGGATGTGAATACTAATGGACGTCTGAATTACGGCTTTCGCGCCACAGCCTGTCCCAGGCGTGGCGCTCCAGCAGTACTGGGTGGTGCTAATTAATGGGGGTTAGTCCCTGAAATTCTTGAACTGCAGCGGGAAATCGGTGATCGATTTCCGGACGAGCGCGATCGTTTCCTGGAGATCGTCTTTCTTGGTGCCGGAGACGCGCACGGCGTCGCCCTGGATGCTGCCCTGCACCTTGAGTTTGCTGTCTTTCACGAGCTTCACGATCTTTTTCCCGAGCTCCTGCTCGACGCCCTGCCGGACCGTGATCGCCTGCTTCACCTTGTTGCCGCTCACTTTGGCGATCTCGCCGGGCTGCAGACAACGAACGTCCACACCGCGCTTCGCGAGCTTGCCGGTGAGCACGTCGCGCACCTGACCGAGCTTGAAGTCGTCGTCTGCGTAGACGGTAAGCGTTTTCTCTTTTTCATTGAGTTCCACGCGCGCGTCGGAACCCTTGAAGTCGAAGCGATTCGTGATTTCTTTGTTCGTCTGGTCGATCGCGTTGTGTACTTCGACCTGATTCACTTCAGAGACGATGTCGAATGAAGGCATCGCGCCGTCCTCTTGTGATTGCAGCGCGCGGCGTAGCTCAGCCGCGGCGCAATTTTACAGCATACGAGATGACGGGAGCGCCGGTGCTGTCGTCGAATTCGGCTGCGCCTTCGATGGCGCGGCGAGCGACGTCCTCAGCAGAATGCGAGTGATGGGTGTACATCGCATACATCACGCCGAGCGCCACGTCGCCACCGCTCCCAAACGCGTAGAACTTCGAAAACTCCTGCACCGTGCGGTGGGCAGCCACGCCGAAGATTCCGCGAGCATTCACGATCAGCACATCCATGCGCGACGACTCGATGGCGTCATCTTCACCGTGACCGGCAACAAGATAGTAGTCCTGCTTCAGCACCGTGTGCAGCTTTTGCCACGTCTTGAAAATCTCGACGGGACTGTCGAATCTCGCGTATACGCGCGGCCGTGAAAAATAGTCGCGGAGGATCGCCTGGAATGTCGCGTTGCCGGTGACGCCGAGATAGCTGTCACCGATCCGGAAGATCTTGTCGTGATTGACGATATAGTCCGCAGTCTCCTTGCCGGAACCCCACTTCGTCATCGTGTCGGCGGCGATCGCCGCATATCCGTTTTTTCTTACGACCGCGATGGTAGTCATGTCGGAAAAGCGCTGGATCTTAAGGCGTTAGGGGGGAGAAAGATATTCCATTGTCGTGCCGCAGCCAATCACGTAAAACTTACCCGAACAGCCGTTCGGCAGACCCGCCGCACGGCTCTGACCGGCATTGCCAGCGGCATATAGCAATAAGCTTGCCCCCCGGCGCGATACCGGGTCGGCGTTAGCGCCTGTTCTTCTCGAGCTTCGCCGCAATACGCATACGCAAGGCGTTGAGGCGAATGAAGCCCGCCGCATCGGCCTGATTGTAGGCGCCTTTGTCGTCCTCGAATGTCGAGATGGCAGGGTCGAAAAGCGAGTTCCGGGGAGAGGAGCGGCCCACCGTCATGACGGTGCCCTTGTAGAGCTTCAGCCGCACGCCGCCGTTCACGGGTTTCTGTGATTCGTCGATAAGCGTCTGCAGCAGCTGCCGCTCTGGACTGAACCAGTAGCCGTTATAAATCATTCGCGCGTAACGCGGCATGAGGTCGTCCTTGAGCGCCAGCACCTCACGGTCGAGCGTCACGGACTCTATCGCGCGATGTGCTTTCAACATGATCGTGCCGCCGGGCGTTTCGTAGCAGCCGCGGGACTTCATGCCGACGTAACGGTTCTCGACGAGGTCGAGGCGCCCGATGCCGTGCCTGCCGCCCAGCCGATTGAGCTCGGTGAGCACCTGGGCGGGACTCATCGCGACACCGTTGACCGCCGTGATGTCGCCGTGCTCGTAGGTCAACTCGACGTATTCCGGCTCGGCCGGCGCTTTTTCCGGAGACACCGTGATGCGCCACATCGACTCTTCGGGCTCGTAATTCGGATCTTCCAGAATGCCCCCCTCATACGAGATATGGAGAAGATTCGCATCCATCGAATACGGGGCCTGTCCCTGTTTCTTCTTGTAATCGACGGGAATGCCGTGATGCTCGGCGTAGTCCATGAGCTTCTCGCGCGAGAGCAGGTCCCACTCGCGCCACGGCGCGATGACATGCACGTCGGGCATGAGCGCGTAGGCGCCGAGCTCGAACCGCACCTGATCGTTACCCTTGCCCGTCGCGCCGTGGGAGATCGCATCGGCTCCGGTTTCTCTCGCAATCTCTACGAGACGCTTGGCGATGAGAGGCCGCGCGATGGAGGTGCCGAGGAGGTACTCGCCTTCATAAATCGCGTTTGCGCGGAACATCGGGAACACGAAATCACGCACGAACTCCTCGCGCAGGTCCTCGATGAAAATCTGCTTCACGCCGAACTGACTCGCTTTGCTGCGGGCCGGCTCGAGCTCTTCACCCTGGCCGATGTCGGCGGTGAACGTGACGACTTCGCACTGGTAGACGTCCTGCAGCCACTTGAGGATGACGGAGGTGTCGAGGCCGCCGGAGTACGCGAGCACGACTTTCCTGATTTTTTCCATGATTGAATCTCGCTCGAGAAGATGATGTGCGGCGGCTATGAAGCGCGCCGGGGGAATTGCTGCGCCGGGGAAGGTCAGCGGCGTCGGAGGCTGTTCATACTGTTGTGACGTCGAGGAGTGTGCAGCGTGTTTTGGCTCCGGCCGCGGGTACGCAGACGATTTTGGCTCCGGCCGCGGCTGCGCCGCTTAACATTCGCAAGCGAATGTTAGCCTTCGCCGAAACAGGCTGCGCAACGGGTGTCACACTTGCACCTTTCCAAGGAGCAGGTATTCCATTAACGCCTTCTGTGTGTGCAGCCTGTTTTCCGCTTCGTCCCACACGACGCTCTGCGGGCCGTCGATCACTTCGGCCGCGACTTCCTCGCCGCGATGAGCAGGGAGACAGTGCATGAACACCGCATCGGGCTTGGCGAGACGCATCATATCCGCGTCGACCTGCCAGTGCTCGAAGTCGCGCTTGCGCTCCGCATCTTCGGCTTCGAAGCCCATGCTGGTCCACACGTCGGTCGTGATGAGGTCCGCACCGCGCGCGGCTTCCATCGGATCCTCGAATTCCTCGTAATGTTCCGTGCCGTAGAGCCCTGCGCGCTCCGGCTCCACCTGGTAGCCCGGAGGCGTGGAGACGTGCACGTTGAAGTCGAAAATCTCCGCGGCCTGCAGCCACGTGTTGCAGACGTTGTTCGAGTCGCCGATCCACGCCACCGTCTTGCCCCTGATATCGCCGCGATGTTCGATGAAGGTGTAGATATCGCCGAGGATCTGACAGGGGTGGTATTCGTTGGTAAGCCCGTTCACGACGGGCACGCGGGAGTGCTTCGCGAAGTGCTCGATGATCTGCTGCTCGAAGGTGCGGATCATCACGATGTCGACCATGCGTGTGATCACGCGTGCGACGTCTTCGATCGGCTCGCCGCGTCCGAGCTGCGTGTCGTGCGTCATGAGCGTGATGACGGACCCGCCGAGCTGATGCATCCCGGCCTCGAACGACACGCGAGTGCGCGTCGAGTGCTTCTCGAACACCATGGCGAGCGTCCGGTCGTGCAGCGGACGGTACGGTTCGTAGCGCTTGAACCGATCCTTAATCCAGCGTGTGCGCTCGAAGATGTACGTGAGCTCCCCGCGGCTGAAATCCCTCAACTGGAGAAAGTGGCGCGGGTCCATGCACGTCCGGGAACCGGTCAGGCAGGCTGCGCCGCGGGTTGCGGCGCGCCGGCGGCCGCTTTGCCCTCGAGGAACTCGAGGATGAGCGGCACGAGCTTGTCGACGGCGATCTGTGCCTGCTCGCGCGTCAGGATAAGCGGCGGGAGCAGCCGCACGACGGTATCCGCCGTAACGTTGATGAGGAGGCCGGCTTCCAGCGCACGCGCGACGAGCTCTCCGCAAGGCACGCGGAGCTCGACACCGACCATGAGCCCGGCACCGCGTACTTCGACGACTCCGCTGTTGCCCGAGAGGCGCTCGCGCAGCTCGCGGCGCAGAAAATCGCCGATCTCCACCGCGTTCGCCATCAGGCCCTCTTCCTCGATGATCGCGAGCGTCTCGAGCGCCGCTCTGCATGCGAGAGGATTTCCGCCGAACGTCGACCCGTGGCTGCCCGGTTTGAACAGCGTCGCCGCTTCGCCCGCAGCGATACACGCGCCGATCGGCACACCATTCGCGAGCCCTTTGGCAAGCGTGACGATGTCGGGTTTCACCCCCGAATGCTGGTATGCGAACCAGGTGCCCGTGCGGCCGGTGCCGCTCTGCACCTCGTCGAGCATGAGAAGCCAATGATGTTCGTCGCAGATCGCGCGCAGACCCGCGAGATAGTCCGGATGGCAGACGTTCACGCCGCCTTCGCCCTGGATCAATTCGACGAGCACCGCTACGACGCTGCGATTGCTCGCCGCGACGCGCCGCACGGCTTCGAGATCGTCGAACGGCACGCGCACGAACCCGGCGAGGAGCGGCTCGAATCCCGCCTGCGCTTTCCGGCTGCCGGTCGCGGTAAGCGTCGCGATGGTTCTGCCGTGAAACGCTTGTTCCATGACGACGATCGTCGGCGACTCGATCCCTTTCTTGTGGCCGAACAGCCGTGCAAGCTTGATCGCCGCTTCGTTCGCCTCGCAGCCGGAGTTACAGAAGAAGACACTGTCCATACCGGAGATCGCGGCGAGGCGCGTGCCGAGCTTTTCCTGCAGTGCGATCTCGTAGATGTTCGACGTATGGACGAGGGTGCCCACTTGCTCGCGCAGCGCGGCAGTGAGTCGTGGATGCGCGTGGCCGAGCCCGCAGACGGCGACACCCGCCAGCGCGTCGAGATAGCGCTTACCTTCGAAATCCCACAGCCACGCACCTTCGCCGCGCTCGAATGCCACGGGAAGGCGAGCGTAGGTATTCATCACGTGCGACATGAGCCGAGCCTCAAAAAAGGACGGCGGCATTTGCAGCCGCCGTTCGTCAGCTATTCTTGCCTATAGCCGCCGCTCACGCAACCGCAGCGCCGCGGCCTTCGCGCCGCGCGGTCCGCGAGCCGGAGCTCGCACCGCACGCACGCGTGCTGCTACGCCATCGCTTTCACCGCTGCAGCAAGACGGCTCTTGTGACGTGCCGCTTTATTCTTGTGGATGATGTGCTTGTCCGCGATCCTGTCGATCGTGCTCGTCGCCGCCTGCAGAACGGTCCGGGCGGCGTTCTTGTCGCCGGCTTCGATCGCTTTCCTGGCGTTCTTCACTGCAGTGCGCAGCTCGGAGCGCAGACTTGCGTTGTGCTGGCGCTGCGTCTCGCTTTGCCGTGCGCGCTTTCTGGCTGATGCGGTGTTCGCCATGTAAACTCCGGATTTTGCTTGGGAAAAAGGGCGGTATCATACGGACATTCCGCGGCTTTGACAAGGCGGAACGCGCTCCCGCGCCGCTGAACAGATGAATCTACTCAGAATCCTGGCGACGGTGAGCGGCATGACGTTCATCTCACGGGTGTTGGGCTTCGTGCGCGATGCCGTGATCGCGCGCGCGTTCGGCGCCGGCCTGATGACCGACGCGTTTTTCGTTGCCTTCAAGATCCCGAACCTGCTGCGGCGGCTTTTCGCGGAGGGCGCGTTCTCACAGGCATTTGTGCCCATCCTTGCCGAGTACAAGAACCGCCGGGGACACGAAGAAACGCGGCTTCTTGTCGATCACGTCGCGGCGCTTCTCGCCGCGGCTCTTCTCGTGGTCACCGCGATAGGCGTCATCGCTGCGCCCGCCCTGATCTACATCACGGCGCCCGGCTTCAGCGCCACGCCCGAAAAGCATGACCTCACCGTCGAGCTTCTGCGCATCACGTTTCCTTACATCCTGTTCATCTCGCTCACCGCGTTCGCGGGCGGCATATTGAACACCTACAGCCGGTTTTCCGTGCCGGCGTTCACGCCCGTGCTGCTGAACGTGTGCTTCATCGTGTTCGCGCTGTGGGGCGCGCCGTATTTCGACCCTCCTGTGCTGGCACTTGCGTGGGCCGTGTTTGTCGGCGGTGCTATGCAGCTTGCTTTTCAGGTCCCGTTTCTCGTGCGGTTGAAGCTGCTTCCGCGCTTCCGGTTTGCACTCCGCGACGCGGGCGTGTGGCGCGTGCTGCGGCAAATGGGCCCGGCGGTATTCGGTGTATCGATCGGACAGGTGAGTCTCGTCATCAACAACATCTTTGCGTCGTTTCTCGCGACGGGAAGCGTCTCCTGGCTTTATTACGCCGACAGGCTCATGGAGTTTCCGTCCGGCATGCTGGGTGCCGCGCTCGGCACGATTCTGCTGCCGAGTCTTTCGAAATACCACGCGACGCAATCGCCCGAGGATTACTCGCGGCTGCTGGATTGGGGTCTCAGAATCACGCTCCTGCTTGCCGTGCCGGCCGCCGCAGCGTTGGCACTGCTCGCAGTGCCGCTCGTCGCGACGCTTTTTCAGTATGGCGCCTTTTCCGCTGCCGACACGTTTGCCACGCGCGATGCGGTGATCGCCTACAGCGTGGGACTCGTCGGTCTGATTCTCGTGAAAGTGCTCGCCCCGGGTTTCTATGCGCAGCAAAACATCAAGACGCCGGTGAAAGTCGCGATCGTTAGTCTCGTTGCCACGCAGCTCATGAATCTCGCGCTCGTCTGGCATTTGCGGCACGCCGGACTTGCACTGGCGATCAGCATCGGCGCGTTCGTCAATGCCGGGCTGCTTTTCGTGCTGCTGCGGCGCGCCGGAGTCTATCGGCCGCAACCCGGATGGGCAGTGTTTGCGCTGAAGCTCGCGCTTGCGGTATACGTAATGGGCGTTGTGCTGTGGCTGACGACGGGCAGCGCCTCGGAATGGCTCGCGGCGAGAGCGCACGAGCGGGCAGCATGGCTGACGGGCATCGTCATTGCCGGCGCAGCGTCCTATTTCGCCGCACTATGGGTGCTTGGTTTCAGATTGAAAGACTTCAGTCACAGGGCTGCGGAATGATCCGCGCGCTGGCAGGCCTAACGCTTGCAGTCGCGCTCTTCTGCGCATGCGCCGCAGTCGCCGAGGCGCACGCAGCGCCCGCGCTTACACCGTGGAGCGGCGGTGCTACGCCGCCGCTCGCACTGAAAGATGTCGACGGCGCCGCGCACGACCTCAATCTGTATAAAGGCAAAGTCGTGCTGATCAATTTCTGGGCGACATGGTGCGAGCCCTGTCGGCAGGAGATGCCTTCGATACAGCGTCTGCGAGACAGGTTTGCGGGCAAGCCGTTCGCGGTGCTTGCGATCAATGTGGACGAGCCCGACGCGCGGGTGCGCCACTTTCTCGAGCAGACCAGGCTGGATCTGCCGGTGCTGATGGATCGGAACAAGACCGCGACTCGGGGTTGGGGCGTGCGCGTCATGCCGACGACTTTCATCGTGGGGCCCGA
The DNA here is from genome assembly GCA_035650035.1 of Burkholderiales bacterium. GTDB lineage: Bacteria > Pseudomonadota > Gammaproteobacteria > Burkholderiales > SG8-41 > JAQGMV01. The sequence continues at coordinate 11,827 of DASRIK010000372.1, forward strand.
CGGACGCATCCGTTACCGGCTCATGGGTGACACGGACTGGAGCGCCGACTCCGTCGCCGGCGTCGTCTCCCGGCTCTTGAACGGCGGCTAAGTACCGCTACAACTCGTAATCCGTGCCGGGCGTGCGCATCGTCTTCTCGACGACCGACCGGGAGAAGTGCGGCGCGAAGAGCTCGATGAAGTCGTAAACGTATCGCCGCAGATATGCGTTGCGCCTCAGCGCGATGCGCGTCGCGCTCGGCTCGAACAAGTGACTCGCGTCGATCAGGCGAAGTCCAGCATCACGCGCCGGATCGAAAGCCAATTTGGCGATGATGCCGATGCCGACCCCCAGCTCGACGTAATTCTTGATCACGTCCGCGTCAACCGCGGTCAATGCGACATTCGGCTTGAGGCCCCGCGCTTCGAAAGCCTTGCCGATCGACGATTGCGGACTGGATGCAAAATCGTAGGTAACGATCGGGTGACGTGCGACGGCTTCCAGCGTGAGCTGCTTTTCGGAGAGCAGGGGGTGGCCGGGCGGCGTGATGACACAGCGGTTCCACTGGTAGCACGGAAGCATGACGAGGTTGTCCTGTTCCGCGTCCAGCTCGGTCACGACGCCCAGCTCGACTGAGCCGCCCGCCACCATCTCGACGATCTGCTCGGGGCTGCCTTCCCGCACATTCAGGCGCACGCGAGTGTGCCGCTGCACGAAGCGCTGAACGGTCGCGGGCAGCGCGTAGCGGGCGAGAGTCGGGGTGGTGGCGATCGACAGGACGCCGGTGTCTTCTTTTCCGAATTCCCTGCCCACCGCCTTCAGGCTTTCGGCGTCCTGAAGCATCCGGTCGGCGATCTCGACGATGATGCGGCCGGGCTCGGTGAGGTCGACGACACGTTTGCCGTGCCGCACCAGGATCTGCACGCCGAGCTCGTCCTCGAGGAGGCGAATCTGCTTGCTGATGCCGGGCTGCGACGTATACAGCGCCTCGGCGGCGTCCGACACGTTGAGTCCGCGGCGGACGACTTCTCGCAGATAGCGGAGCTGCTGCAGCTTCATCGGGTCGATAGCTCCGTCAGTGCCTAAGAACTGAAACTTCTGTCAGTCTAACACAATAGTCTTACAAGGCATAAACCGCGCTGTACCATTGGCCGGACTGGAGGGCAGCGTGTACATCTATGACGAAATCGATCAGCGGCTGGTGGACGAGCGCGTCGCACAATTCCGCGACCAAACGCGGCGCTTTCTCGCGGGCAAGCTGACCGAAGATCAGTTTCGGCCGCTACGGCTGAGGAATGGCCTTTACATACAAAGATATGCGCCGATGCTCCGCATTGCGGTCCCGTACGGGATACTTGCCTCGCGGCAGTTGCGAGTGCTCGCTCACATAACGCGCACGTACGACCGCGGTTCCGGCCATTTCAGCACACGTCAAAACCTTCAACTCAACTGGCCCCGCCTCGAGGACGTCCCCGAAATTCTGGCGAAGCTCGCGAAGGTTCAGATGCATGCGATCCAGACGAGCGGTAACTGCGTCCGGAACATCACGTCGGATCACTTCGCCGGGATCGCCCCCGACGAGATCGTCGATCCTCTGGTCTGGTGCGAGATCGTTCGGCAGTGGTCGACTTTTCACCCCGAGTTCAGCTACCTGCCGCGCAAGTTCAAGATCGCGATTTCCGGCAGCGTGCACGACCGCACTGCGGTCCAGCTGCACGACATCGGGCTGCAGGCCGTCCGCGACGCCGCCGGGGAGATCGGCTTTCGTGTCCTGGTCGGCGGGGGGATGGGCCGCACGCCCATGCTCGGTTCGGTCATCCGCGAATTCCTCCCGTGGCCGCATCTGCTCACGTATCTCGAAGCGATCCTGCGCGTCTACAACCGTTACGGACGCCGCGACAACATCTGGAAAGCGCGCATCAAGATCCTGGTGAAGGATCGCACGCCAGAGGGTTTCCGCGACGAAGTCGAAGCCGAGTGGGCTCAGATCCGGGACGGCGCTTCAACGCTCACTCAGGCGGAAGTCGAGCGCATTGCAGGCCGCTTCACGCGGCCCGCATACGAGAAGCTCGACGAGCTTGCAAGCAGCTATGTGCTCGCGCTCGGTCGGGACCGTCGGTTTGCGGCCTGGGCGAGGCGCAACGTGCACGCGCACAAGGTGGGCGGCTACGCCGCCGTCACACTTTCGCTGAAGCGCACGGGTGTTCCGCCCGGCGATGCCACGGCCGACCAGATGGACGCTGTGGCGGACCTCGCCGATCGCTACAGCTTTGGCGAGCTTCGCGTCACGCACGAGCAGAATCTGCTGCTGGCGGACGTGCGTCAGTCGGATCTCTATGCCATATGGCAGGAGGCGCAGGCGCTCGGACTTGCCACACCGAACGTCGGCACGATCACGAACATCATTTCCTGCCCCGGCGGCGACTTCTGCTCGCTCGCCAATGCGAAATCGATTCCGGTGGCCGAAGCCATACAGCGCCGCTTCGACGACCTCGACTATGTGTACGACATCGGCGAGCTCGACCTGAATATTTCGGGATGCATGAATTCATGCGGCCATCACCACATCGGCCACATCGGCATCCTGGGCGTCGACAAGCAGGGCGCCGAGTTCTATCAGATCTCGATCGGCGGGGCGCAGGGAAATGACGCGTCGCTCGGCAAAGTGATCGGCCCCTCGGTGTCGCAGGAGGAAGTGCCGGACGTCGTCGAGAAGCTGATCGACGTGTATCTCGCCCATCGCGACAGCGAACTCGAGCGTTTCATCGAAGTCGTGCGGCGCATCGGCATCGAACCTTTCAAGGAACATGTGTATGGCACTCATCAGGGATCGAAAGCTCGCGCACGACCCGTGGAAGTTGCTTGACGGGGCGGAAGGCGCGCAGCCTTCCATTCCAGCCACGGGCAAGGTGATCGTGCCGCTCGCGGCCTGGAAAGCGTCGCGAGAGCAATTGCTGTCGCGCGCCGATGGGGTCGGCGTGTGGCTGTCGGCTCCCGACGATCCTGCGGACATCGCCGCCGACCTCGGGCATCTGCAGGTCGTGGCGGTTCACTTCGCGAGCTTTAACGATGGCCGCGGCTACAGCACGGCGCGGCTCCTGCGCGAGCGTTACGGCTGGCGCGGCGAGCTTCGCGCCACCGGCGACGTTTTGCGCGATCAGCTTTTCTACCTCGCGCGCTGCGGCTTCGACGCTTTCGATTTGCGCGAAGGTGAGGACGTCGACGCTGCGCTTCGCGCGTTCGGCGATTTCAGCGAAGCCTATCAGGCGTCCGTCGACCGTCCTCTGCCGCTCTTTCGCCGGCGCGAAGCTCGAAGCGTGAGGACCACGTGAGCGCAGGCAAGGTCTACTTCGTCGGCGCTGGACCCGGCGCGCCCGATCTGCTCACGATCCGGGCGGCGGACGTCCTCAGGCAAGCGGATATCGTCTTCCACGATGCCCTCGTTCATCCGGATACCGTCGCGCTCGCGTCGAAAGCGGAGTGTGTGGCTGTGGGAAAGCGCTGTGGGAGGCACTCCACAGCGCAGCGTTTCATCAACAAGCGCCTGATCGACGCAGCCCGCAAGGTGCGCACCGTCGTGCGGCTCAAAGGCGGCGATCCGATGCTCTTCGGCCGTGCTCAGGAAGAGATCGCCGCTTTGCAGGCGGCGGACATCGAGTACGAAGTCGTTCCCGGCGTGACCGCCGCGCTCGCTGCCAGCGCCGAGCTTGGCATCTCGCTCACTCAGCGCGGCCGCGCTCGAAGTGTCGTGTTCCTCACGCCGCGCGTCGGCGAAGGCGAGAAACCTAACGAGTGGGCGCGGACGGCGGCATCGGCCGACACGGTCGTGATCTATATGGGAGCCGGCCAGGCCGGGATGATTGCGAACGCATTGCTCGCGCAGGGCATGCCGGCGGCGACGCCCGTCGTCGTCGTCGAGAACGCGACACTTCCCGACAGCCGGCGCCTCAAGCTCTCGCTGCATGACCTTCCGTGCGTGGCAGCCCTCGGAATGACCGGTCCCGCTCTCATCATGCTGGGTGAGGTCTACCGCGAAGGTGTCATCCAGCACGCCGACGATGTCCCTGCAGCCCGGCGCGCCTAGCCCGCTTACCTAAAAGCCGCTAGAATTCAAGCTTTTACTGGCGCTCCCCAGCGTTAGTGCTATGCGTATCCTGCGCAGCGTGCCCGCGACTGCGGACACTCCCATCGCGCTCACGGTCGGCAATTTCGACGGCGTGCACCTCGGTCATCGGGCGATGCTCGCGCGCCTGAGCGAAGTCGCGCGCGCACGAGGACTGCCTGCGTGTGCCATGACTTTCGAGCCGCACCCGCGGGAGTTCTTCGCGCCGGACCAGGCGCCGGCGCGCCTTACGTCGCTGCGTGAAAAGCTCGAGCTGCTCGCGGCGCAGGGCCTGGACATGACGTACGTGTGCCGCTTCGATTACCGGTTCGCGCAGACCTCGGCGGAGGATTTCATGGAGCGAATGCTCGCGCGCGGCCTGGGCGTGCGCCATGTGCTCATTGGCGACGATTTTCGTTTCGGAGCCCGGCGCGCAGGAGATTTCGCGTTGCTGAAGCAGCATGCGCCGCGCCTCGGGTTTGCGGTGGAAGCAATGTCCAGCGTCACGCTCGAGGGCGAGCGCGTCTCCAGCACCGCCATACGTGAGGCTCTCGGGGCGGGCCAACTTGTATGCGCAGCACGGCTGCTGGGACGTCCTTACAGCATCAGCGGACGCGTGGTGCAGGGCGATGGGCTCGGGCGCAAGCTCGGCTTTCCGACGGCGAACGTCCAGATGAAGCACAACCGTCCACCGCTGGCCGGCATTTTCGCCGTCGAGGTCGCGGGAATCGCGAACACACCGCTGCCCGGCGTCGCGAGCCTGGGCGTGCGCCCTACGGTCAAGCAGGCGGCCGAGCCGGTGCTCGAGGTGTATCTCCTCGACTTTGCGGGCAACGTGTACGGCCGCCACGTCAGGGTCGATTTCCTGCACAAGTTTCGCGATGAAGAGAAATTCGCCGACCTTGCAGCATTGACGCGACGCATTGCCACCGACGTGGAGGATGCGCGCGCTTTTTTCGCACGCCGTGCGACCCTCCAGAAAGACATCGGATACACTGCCGCCCGCTGACGCGGAGCGGTTCGAGCTCGAATGGCTGATTACAAGAAGACTTTAAATCTACCCGATACGCCTTTCCCGATGCGCGGCGATCTCGCGCGCCGTGAGCCGCTCATGCTCAAGAACTGGCAGGAGCGAAAGTTCTACGAGCGCATCCGCGAGGCGAGCCGCGGCCGTCCGCGCTTCGTGCTGCACGACGGCCCTCCGTACGCGAATGGCGACATCCACATCGGACATGCCGTCAACAAGATCCTCAAAGACATCATCGTCAAGAGCAAATCGCTCTCGGGCTTCGACGCGCCGTACGTTCCGGGCTGGGACTGTCATGGAATGCCGATCGAAGTACAGATCGAGAAAGAGCACGGAAAGAATCTGCCCGCCGCGGAGACGCAGCGGCTCGCCCGCGCCTACGCAGCCGAACAGGTCGAGCGGCAGAAGCGCGACTTTCAGCGGCTCGGCGTGCTGGGTGACTGGGACCGTCCGTATCTGACAATGGCGTATCGCAACGAAGCGGACGAGATCCGCGCGTTGGGTATGTTGCTCGCAAAAGGCTACGTTTACCGGGGACTCAAACCGGTGAACTGGTGTTTCGACTGCGGATCGGCGCTCGCGGAAGCGGAAGTCGAATACGAAGATCGCAAGGACCCGGCCGTCGACGTGGGATTTCCTTTTGCGCAGCCCGAGAAGATCGCGCGCGCGTTTGGACTGGACCGTCTTCCGGGCAAGCGTGGGTTTGCGGTGATCTGGACGACGACCCCGTGGACGTTGCCCGCCAACCAGGCGTTGAACGTCCACCCCGATTTCCAGTACGTGCTCGTCGAGACGGAAGACAAGCTGCTCATCGTTGCGCGTGAGATCTTTCTCAAGCCTGCGGAAGGGCGCAGCGAGGTTCCACCGCCGGAGGTGGACGAGGGCTATTCCGACGGGCGGCTTCTCGCAATGACACGCCGCTACGGTATCAAGCAATGGCGTGTGGTCGCGACGACGAACGGAAGAGCGCTCGAGTTGATCGAGTTCCGCCACCCGTTCTACGAACGGAACTCGCCGGTTTACCTTGCCGAGTACGTGACGCTGGAAACCGGGACGGGCATCGTGCACAGCGCGCCCGCGTATGGCGTCGAAGACTTTCTTTCGTCGCGGGGTTACGGGATGCAGGACGACGAGATCCTCACGCCGGTCATGGGCAATGGCCGCTACATCGAATCGCTGCCGCATTTCGGCGGACTTTCGATCTGGAAAGCCAATCCCAAAATTGTGGCGCTCATGGCGGAGAAAGGCGTCCTTCTCGCGCACGGCGACGAGGTGCACAGCTACATGCATTGCTGGCGGCACAAAACCCCAGTGATCCTGCGGGCGACGACTCAATGGTTCGCGGGTATGGACAACGTGCCGGGGTACGAAGGTGTGA